>JAJDSZ010000035.1 GCA_022827425.1 Pseudomonadales bacterium
TCGGTTCGGTTCGGTTCGGTTCGGTTCGGTTCGGTTCGGTTCGGTTCGGTTCGGTTCGGTTCGGTTCGGTTCGGTTCGGTTCGGTTCGGTTCGGTTCGGTTCGGTTCGGTTCGGTTCGGTTCGGTTCGGTTCGGTTAATATTATGGTCTTGCCCGTTCGTCTTCATTGTCAAGCGCCCCCTACTCAAGAGTTGCCGGAAGTCCGCCACGGACCCATCGGCTCAAGCTGCCGACACTTTATCCGAAAATCACACGTTGCCGCAACACACGCCCCCTTCCTGTCCGGACGCACCAGCCGCCCGGTCCAGTCCACCAATCCAGGTAGTCCTTCAGCGCGAACGGTAATCCGGTTTTGGGCCCGCACCCCACCGCTTCCGCCAACGCGAGGAACTCGCGGCGGAGCGCAAATCCCGGCCCGCTCACTGGCTCTGGCCGAGCTGTCCCACCAGGAAGCAGAGGCGAGAGATCGGGAAGTCCAGGGAAAATAGGAATTTTCCTTTAATTTATGGGATATATTCAGAATATCCGTTTGCTCTCCCGTTACGCCCCGACGAGAGTCGAAGGGACGCCAGATCCAGGATTTTCGGGGCCTCAAAATTTTTTTCGCTCGAAATTACGCAGGTCCGAAAAATCTTTACTAACCTTTAGCTGCAAGACTTAACTCAACTCAGCTACAGGAGAAGATCGATGAGAGAACTTACGTACGAAGAGATGGAGCAGGTGGACGGCGGCGTATTGCATGTATCAATTGCGATAGGCGCTATCGGGGGAGCTATCAACGGCTACAGCGATGCCGGAATACAAGGGGCAGTTGTCGGCGGGCTTCTTGGCGCCGCATCAGGTGTGTATGGCGGCGTGGCGGCTGTGGCCACGGGCGCCAGCAGACTGATGTTCGGGGCGTACTCCGTTGGGAGCATGGTGCTGAGCGACCAGGCAACAGGCCGGATGCCAAGGTGGTATTCATCGTGACAGGGTTGTTATAGCAACAAAATTGCCCTGTCGAAGATGTAACGCACATTCAAGCCGGGGACGGATCATGCCGTCCCCGGCAATCTTTTATTGCAAACCGACCGGAAATCCGGGTTGGGGATCAGCCGGATTCTTCAGGAGAGAACATTATGGAATACCCACTGACTCTACTAGATTCGCTCATGATCGTGCTGGTAGTGATGACGTCGATCAGTTTTCTGCCCGCAGTTGTGTGGGATATGAAAACGGGCCGCTATAGTGGCTACTTTGGCTGGAAAGCCCTGTCTATCCTCTTGTTCATAGCAGTTGTCAGCGGCTTTGACTCGATTCGGCAGGGAAATGAAGGTCCGGCTGTAATGACGGATATCAGCTTCCACTTGTTTCAGGTGCTGGTTTTTTCCCGCGTATTCGTGGAGTTCGCCCACCACCACAAGTACAAGGTCTGGCTGCACCGCCAGTATCATAAGCTGACCGATCACGACGACCCTCGCGAAGCATAGCCTTGAGCGACCGGGCTATGGCCGGAACTACCGGCTCGGCCTCGGTGGGCGGCATGGCGCTGGAGATTCCTGATCTGGTGGGATGGGTGTCTATTGATAATTGTCCAGGTTCCTTGCGACCGCAAGTTACGCGGCCATCGTTCGGATGCCATAGAGCGGGATGGAAGCGTCTCTGGTTACGATGATCAGTTTCTCCACCCGGGCCTGGGCGACAAGCATCCGGTCGATCGGGTCGCGATGGTGCGGCGGGAGACATCCCGCCTGTTCGGCGTGATGGAAGGACAACGGCAAATGGGTAAATCCTTCCTCTTCGATCAGCGCGGCCAGATTTTCCGGCGCGGTTATCCGTCCCTTGGCCCGCTTCGCGGAGATTTCCCATCCGCTGACCGCGCTGACAAAGACATCGTTTCCTGGATTGGCGATCGCGGCCCGTGCGCCCTCTGCCAGCTTGGGAACATCGCTCAGCCACCACAGGAGTGCGTGGGTGTCCAGCAATAGCCGACTCATCGTCAGCCCTTGTCCGGGAAAATCTTGGAATTTTCCATGGCCTCGGTGAGTTCCTCGTCCTCATCGTCGAAATCATCGGACATCCATATCTGCCCTTTCAGTCGACCGGGTTTCCGTTCTTGCAGGCGCTCGCTATACGGCAATAACCGCAGCCATGGCTCACCCGCCTTGCAAATCACGACCTCTTCGCCCTGGTGAACCAGTTCGGCCAGACGGGAAAGTTGCGATTTCGCCTCGTGCATGTTGACATTCATCTGAATTCTCAATTAGCTAAGTCGAACTAAGTTTATTCTTCCTTCAGGAAATGTCAAACAGTTGCGCACAATCTTCGGTCGTGATCCGCATTGCCGTCTACGCGGTGACGGGCAACCACCAGGCACAGAAACAAGGACTCCCTGGATAGTCACCGCATGTCTGGCGCCTGGTCGCAGAAACTATCCTTTCGTGTTGATTACACCGACTGCGCCTCGTTCGCTTCATCCTCCCGCTGTCGTTTGCGGGCCATTTTGCCGGCTACGATGCCGAGCTCGAACAGGGCCCACATGGGCAGGGCGAGCATGGACTGGGTGAAGGGGTCCGGGGGCGTGAGCAGCATGGCGACGACGAAACAACCCACCACCACATAGGGTCGTTTGCCGGCCAGTGCTTCGGGTTCGGCGAGCCCGGCCCAGATGCAGAGATAGACCGCAATGGGAATCTCGAAGGCCAGGCCGAAGGCGAGGAAGATCGTCAGGGCGAAACTCAGGAAACTGCTGATGTCCGGCGCCACCTGGATGCCTTCCGGCGCCACCGAGATGAAAAAGCGGAACACGATGCCGAACAGCACATAGCGGGCGAAGGCGATGCCGGCGTAGAACAGCACCACGCTGGAAATGAACAGCGGGATAGCGAGCTTTTTCTCGTTCTTGTACAGGCCCGGCGCGATGAATGACCACATCTGATAGAGGATGTAGGGCGCGGCGAGAAACACCGCAGCGTAGAAAGTCAGCTTGAATGGCGCGAAGAACGGCGAGGTGGGGTCCACCGCGATCATGCTCGTGCCTTCCGGCAATGCTGAAATCAGCGGGCTGGCGACATAGGTGTAGATGTCATTGGCGAAGTAGAACAGGGCGAGGAAGAGCACCACCACGGCGATCAGGGATTTCATGATCCGATCGCGCAATTCGACCAGATGGTCGATAAGGGTCAGTTCCTTTTCGTCTTCAGCCGAAGTCATTTGACGGCTTCGGCGGCAGGTTCGGTTTCGGGTACGGCTTGCGGCTCGGGCTCTTCAGAGCCGGCTTCGGCGCCTGCGTCAGTCCGGGTTTCGGTTTCCGTCTCCTCCGCCTCCTCGCCCTCCCCCGCTCCGCTCGCCGCGGCCTCCCTTTCCAGCGCGGCATTGCGCAACTGCTCCTCGGTGGCGGGAGACGCCCCCGGGTCGAAATTTTTTGAATTGACGATCTTGTTCACCGAACTGCGCGCTTCACCGGCGACTTTCCGCACATCGGACTTGGCGTCCCGGATATCGGCAAGCACCGACTCATTGTGCAACTGCCGCCGGACTTCGTCGGCATTCAGTTCGCGCTCGATCTCGGACTTGACCTTGTAGAAACTGCGCCGGAAGCGGCCGACCCAGAGGCTTACCGTGCGGATGGCCGCGGGCAGCCGCTCGGGCCCGATCACGAGCAGCGCGACCACCAGGATCAGCAGCAGTTCAGTTGAATGGATACTGGGCATGCGCCAGCCCCGCGCCGGAGTAATCAGCCAGGACTCTACTCGCTCTTGGCGGCCTTGGATGCGGCGCCGACGGGTTCAACCCCCGCTGGCGCGGTTTGATCTTCGATCTCATCCTGCTTGTCTTTCCCGTCCGGGTCTTCATCCTTCATGGCGTTGCGGAATCCTTTCAGCGCGCCGCCGAGATCGGAGCCGAGTGTGCGAAGTTTCCTGGTGCCAAACAGCATTACCACAATCAAGAGAATGATAAGAAGTTGCCAGATGCCTATTCCACCGATACCCATGTCATGCCTCCCGTGAAGATTTCTCTTCGTGACCCGACATCTTAAATCGTTTTTCCAGTTCGGCCAACACATCCCCCTGGCTCAGGCCGAGGCTGGAGAGCATGACCATGCTGTGAAACCAGAGGTCCGCGGTTTCCGCCACGACTTCCCGGCGCTGCTCCGCGCCGCCGTTTTCCGCATCCCTGGCGGAGAGAATGACTTCGATGGCTTCCTCGCCCACCTTTTCCAGTATCTTGTTCAACCCGCTCTGGTACAGGCTCGCCACATAGGATTCTTCCGGCGCGGCCGACTTGCGCGCTTCCAGGATCGCTTCGAGTCGCGCCAGGGTGTTGTTGCCGCTCATGGGAGTCGCCCTGTCCGGTTTTCATCATCATCCGGTTCGAACAGCCGCCAGGCGTCGTTTTCCAGCCTGCGGAAAAAGCAGGTCCGGCGGCCCGTGTGGCAGGCGCCGCTGCGGGCCTCCATGGCAACTATGGGCGCCAGCCCCTTTTCGTTCCATTTCACTTCATCCAGCCAGGACAAGGCAACAGCCTCCGTTCATCGGGTGAAAAGCAACAGGGCAAGGCCCGCAAGGGCCAGCACGAGGCTTGGGCCGGGCAACTCCTGCAGCGTTGCGGCCACCGGGGGTAGCAGGGCCAGGATCGCCAGCAGCAGACTGAGCATACCACCCCGCCGCGCCAGACGCCGGTTGCGCATTCGCTGGCGGGTGGCGATTTCCTGGCGGCGAATCAGGCTTTCGCCGATTTCCACAAGCTGGTTCACCCGGGTGGCGGAATCGAAGGCAAGCTGGGGCAGCAATGGCGCCTCGCTGACCCAGTCGGGCAACTTTCCCCGCACCTGTTCCAGCCAGGTCAAGGGGCTGAGGCGCTTTTTCTCCCAGGCTTCGAGATAAGGCAGGGCGGTCTCCCACAGGTTCAGCCCGGGATAAAGCTGCCGCCCCAGCCCTTCGATGTGCAGCAGGGTTTTCTGCAGCAGCACCAGGGATGGCTGCACTTCCATGTCGAATTGCCGGGCGGTGATGAACAATTGCAGCAGCAGGCCGGCAAAGGAAATTTCGCCCAGGGGGCGCTCGAAAACCGGCTCGCAGAGGCTGCGGATGGCGGATTCGAAATCGTGGACCCGGGTCTTGCGGGACACCCACCCCGAGGCGATATGCAATTCGGCGACCCGGCGATAGTCGCGCTGGAAAATCGCCAGCAGATTGCGGGCGACATAGTCCTGGTCCGCCCGGCTGAGCGAGCCGATGATGGCGCAGTCGAGGGCGATATAGCGCGGATTTTCCGGGTCTTCCGGGCTCACCAGGATATTGCCCGGGTGCATGTCGGCGTGGAAGAAATTGTGTTCGAGCACCTGGGTGAAGAACACCGAAACGCCGTTTTCCGCCAGCTTGCGCAGATCGACCTTCGCTTCCCGCAGCGCCACCACATCGGTGACCGGAATGCCCTGCACCCGCTCCATCACGAGCAGCCTGGGGCGGCTGTATTCGGCGTGAATCTTCGGCACGTACAGCATGGGGGAGTTTTCGAAATTGGCCCGCAGGCGCATGGTGCTTGCGGCTTCGAGCAGCAGATTGAGTTCGTCCCTGATGGTTTTCCCGTAGTCGCGCACGACTTCCACGAGGCGCAGGCGGCGGCCGAAGGAGAAGCCGCGGTCGATCCATTCCGCCACGCCCTTGAGCAGTTCGATGTCGGCGTCGATGGTCTCCTCGATGCCGGGCCGGATCACCTTGACCACGACAGTCTCGCCGCCATGCAGTACGGCGGCGTGCACCTGGGCCACCGAGGCCGAGGCGAGAGGCCGGGGGTCAAGCTCGGCAAATGCCTCTTCCGCGGGCATGCCGAGCAGTTCGCTCGCCAGTTCGCTGATGGACGGCTGCTCAAAGGGCGGCACGCGATCCTGCAAAAGCTGCAGTTCATCGGCTAGATCCGGGGCGAGAAAATCCCGGCGGGTGGAAAGCAACTGGCCGAACTTGACATGGACCGGGCCAAGCTCTTCCATGGCGAGCCGCAGCCGCGCATTGCGGTTGCCGGGCGGCGTTTTGGCGAAGGCGAAGGGCAGGCGGTACACCCGCAGCAGAACCCGCAACGGACGCAGGTGCCGCCGGCCCCGCAGAAACTCATCGAGCCGATAGCGCGCAATGACGTTGAGCACCCGGGTCAGGCGCGGCAGGTAAGTCACAATGAACGCCCAAATGGCCGTCTTGAGCGGGGCAGCAAAGATAGCACACAAATCGGCTATACTGGGTGTCCCTCCATGTGAATAATGAG
Source organism: Pseudomonadales bacterium (assembly GCA_022827425.1). Taxonomy (GTDB): domain Bacteria; phylum Pseudomonadota; class Gammaproteobacteria; order Pseudomonadales; family Pseudohongiellaceae; genus UBA9145. The sequence goes on from JAJDSZ010000035.1 coordinate 6,240, forward strand.
ATTCTGCCATGAGCAAGCGCAGCATCGCCGGACTCTCCGTCCTGGTCGTGATCACCGCGGGACTACTGGGCTGGATTTTCACCGCGCCGTATCTTTCCAACGAGGGGCTGGGCCGGACGCCGGGTATCATCATCGGCGGGGAACTTACTCCGGCCCCGGCCGACTTCACCCCCCACAACGAGATTCCCGGCCCGTTGATGATGAAGCAGGCCGGCTTCCCGCCGCTGGTGGTCTACCTCTCCTTTGTTGGCACCCCCGATGGCGTGATTACCGCCACCCGCCCCGACGGGGGCTACTGGGCCCAGCGCGTGCGGGACCGGGGCGGGGATGGCTGGTTGCGAATCGGCGATGAGACCTTTGCCATGACCGCCACCGAAATTCTGGGCGATGCGCGCCTGCCCATGCTTGAGCAATGGGGCGCCAAGTCGGGCAGGTCGGTGGATGAACCGGTGTACGAGGGAGCAGAGCTTCTGCGCGACTGGGAAGTCTTCTTCTGGACTTCACAATCCCCGGCCGAGTAAAGCAGCCGACGGTCTGAATGCGCCGCCTTGCCGGCGCCCGTTCAGTTCGATTTGCGAAGCAGATCCCTTTCGGGCAGGTTTTCGATACGCGCCTGCAATCGGTCGATTCGCAGGCGCAGGGCGTCCACCCGGTCGGCAAAGGCCGCGAGTTCTTCGGGACTGGGCATCACGCCGGCTTCGTATTGCAGGTAATTCGCCAGATTGCGCCTGATATTGCCGCCGGCCTGGCGGGTCCAGTTGCGGGCGCCGGCCACGGCGTCGCCGAGGTTCCGGGTAACAACATCGCCGAGAATCGGTTGCAGCAGGTCCTGCCACTCGATGTCGAGCGAGCGCAGGACGCCTTGCAACTCAAGCAGCAATTCGGCGTCTCCTTCGATGCGGATTCCGCGGCCGGCCATGGGCCGTTCCGGGTCGGTCAGCAAGGCGAGCAATTCGCTGACAGGACCCTTGATGGTGACATCAGCGGGCTCCGGCAGGGCGTCCTGGCGCCAGGAGCTGAGTCCCACGCGCCGCCCTTCAAAACGCAGGATGCATGCCGCGCGGGGTGTTTGCACCGCCAACTGCTTGCCGCGGAAGCGGGCCAGGGCGGCGCGGGCGTGGGGGTCCTGGTCGAGCAGGCCATTGAGCGCCTTTTCCACGGGAAGCAGCAGCGCGGTTCCGGCCAGGGCGAGCGTCATGGGGAGTTCAACCCGCGGCGAGTGCGGGTTTCAGGCCCACGTGCAGGGCGCAGACACCGTCCAGGATGTCATGGCAGCGGCATTGCTCGAATCCGGCGGCTTCCAGCATGGCGAGCAGGGTTTCCTGGTCGGGATGCACCCGGATCGATTCCACCAGATAGCGGTAACTGCCGGCGTCGCCGGTAACGAGCTTGCCCACCGGCGGCCAGAGCGCCGACCAGGCGTCGTAAGCCCGGCTCAGCCAGGGATTCCTGACCCGGGAAAACTCCAGCACCAGCACCCTGCCGCCCGGCTTCAGCACCCGCGCCATGGCGGCCAGCGCCCTGGGCTGGTCGGTGATGTTGCGCAGGCCGAAGGCGATGCTGACGCAGTCGAAACTCGCCTCGGCGAAGGGAAGTTCCTCGCCGTTGAGCTGCACGAGTTCGATATTGTCCGCGAGGCCGCGGTCGATGATGCGGTCCCTGGCGATACCCAGCATGTCGGCGTTGATGTCCGCCAGCACCACCCGGCCTTCCGGGCCCACCAGCGGCGAGAAGCGCATGGCCATGTCGCCGGTGCCTCCGGCAAGGTCAAGCACCGCATGGCCGGGACGCAGCGCGCTGGATTCCAGGGTAAACCGCTTGATCAGGCGATGGCTGCCCAGGGACATGAGATCGTTCATCAGGTCGTAGCGCCGGGCCACCGAGTGGAATACCTCGTTCACCCGGGATTGCCGCTCGGCATACGGGACCTTGCGGTAGCCGAAGTTGGCGGTCTTGCCTGCCTCGCTCATTCGGGTTGCCTGAATCGCAGAATCTGCACGCCGGGATCCGCCGGGTCGCGGCTTGCCCGGGCCGCCCGCAGGCGGTCGAGATAGTCGCGCCAGAGTTCCTCCTTGCGCGAGCATAACTCATGAAGATAGTCCCAGCTATAAATGCCGGTGTCGTGGCCGTCGTCGAAACTCAGCTTGATGGCGTAATTGCCCACGGCTTCCACACCGGTGAGGCGCACCTTGCGCTTGCCCGTCTGCAGCGATTCCTGGCCGGGGCCATGGCCCCTGACTTCCGCCGAGGGAGAGTGGACCCGCAGGAATTCCGCTTCGAGGCGGCATTCGTCGCCGTCGGGATATTCGAGCGCCAGCACCCCGGAGGCCTGGTGCAGCCTGATCCCCGCGGGAATCCGGCTCATCGGCCCGCACCCGGAAGGTCGCCGCGGATGTGAATTGACTCTGGCATCGGCCCGCCCGGAAGTCTCCCTTACAGGATGTAACGCGCCAGGTCTTCGTCCTGGGCCAGGTCGGCGAGCTGATTCTCCACGTATTCGGCGTCGATGACGAGCTTGCCGTTGCTGGCGATGGCCATGTCCGGCGCGCCGAAGGAAACTTCTTCCAGCAGGCGCTCCATCACCGTGTGCAGACGCCGGGCGCCGATATTCTCGGTACGCTCGTTCACCCGCCAGGCGATTTCGGCGATCTTGCGGATGCCGTCTTCGGCGAATTCGAGGCGCAGGCCGTCGCTGGCGAGCAGGGCCTGGTATTGCTCGGTCAGCGAGGCGTCCGGTTCTTCCAGAATGCGCTCGAAATCCTCCACCGACAGCGCCTGCAACTCCACCCGGATGGGCAGCCTGCCCTGGAGTTCGGGAATCAGGTCGGAAGGCTTGGAAAAATGGAATGCTCCCGAGGCGATGAACAGGATGTGGTCGGTGCGCATCATGCCGTACTTGGTCTTGACCGTGGAGCCCTCGATCAGGGGCAGCAGGTCGCGCTGCACGCCTTCCCGGGAAACGCTGGCGCCGGAGAACTCGTGCTGGGTCGTCACCTTGTCGATTTCATCGAGGAAAACGATGCCGGTCTGCTCGGTGACTTCCACCGCCCGGGCGCGGATTTCCTCCTCGTCGATCAGCTTTGCCTGTTCTTCCTCGGAGACGGCTTTCAGCGCCGCGCTGACGGGCATGCGCCGCAGCTTCTTGCGGCCGCTGTTCATGTTGGAGAACATGGTTTTCAACTGACTGGTCATTTCCTCAAGACCCGGCGGCGCCATGATCTCGACCCCCGCCTGGGTTTCGGCGAGCTGCAGTTCGATTTCGCGGTCATCGAGTTCGCCTTCCCGAAGTTTCTTGCGAAAAAGCTGGCGCGTTCCCGAATCGCGCTGCTCGCCTTCCTGCTCCCTGGCCCGGGGCAGCAAGACATCGAGAATGCGCTCCTCGGCCCGGTCCATGGCCAGATTCTCGACTTTCCGGATTTCCGCCTCGCGCAGCATCTTCACCGCCTCGTCCGCCAGATCGCGGATAATCGATTCCACATCGCGGCCCACATAGCCGACTTCGGTGAACTTGGTGGCCTCCACCTTGATGAAGGGCGCCTTGGCGAGCCGGGCGAGGCGGCGGGCGATTTCGGTCTTGCCGACGCCGGTGGGGCCGATCATCAGAATGTTCTTGGGGGTGATTTCTTCGCGCATGTCTTCGTCGAGCCGCAGGCGGCGCCAGCGGTTGCGCAGGGCAATGGCCACCGCGCGCTTGGCGTCGTTCTGGCCGACGATATGCTTGTCGAGTTCCGAGGTGATTTCTCTGGGCGTCATCATGGACATACAAGTGCCGCTCCCGGCGGACCCTGGCGCAATTCGCGCAACAAACGGGCCCGGTCAGTCAATGGAAAGTTCTTCGATGGACAGGCTGTGGTTGGTGTAAACGCAGATGTCCGCGGCGATGCCAAGGCTTCGCTCGACGATTTCCCGGGCGCCAAGCCCGGTGTGGCCGTATAGCGCCCGGGCCGCCGCGAGGGCGTAGTTGCCGCCGGAGCCGATGGCGAGCATCGAGTCTTCCGGCTCGATGACGTCGCCATTGCCGGTAATCAGCAGGGAGGATTCGCGATCCGCCACAAGCAGCAGGGCTTCGAGCCGCCGCAGGGAGCGCTCGGTGCGCCACATCTTGGCAAGTTCCACCGAAGCCCGCAGCAGTTTGCCCTGATGCTGTTCAAGTTGCGCCTCGAATCGCTCGAACAGGGTGAAGGCGTCGGCGGTGCCGCCGGCAAATCCCGCGAGCACCGAGTTCTTGTACAACTTGCGCACCTTGCGGGCATTGCCCTTGAGCACGGTGTCGGCAAGGCTTACCTGGCCGTCGCTGCCGATGGCCACACAGTTTTCCCGGCGCACGGATACGACGGTTGTGCCTTTGTATTGATCCAAAACAATCTCCTGGCCCGTCTTCCCAAGGTTGGGGTGGCAAGGCAAAAATCAATATCGAAATTGCCGGACTGCGCCGGGTCGGCGGGCAGCTCAAGGCAGGGTGCGCCGCATGGTCTCGATATTGTGCAGGCGGAACACGAGTTCGGCTTCTTCCAGCGCATCGCTGCCGCGATAAGGATTGGAGCGGATCAGAAACAGGCCGCCGCCCTCCCCCGGACGCTCCTCGATTTCCACATCCAGGCCGAGGCTGCGCTGCCGCTCAAGCTCCCTGCGGGCGAGTTCCTCCCGCCGGAATGCGCCGGTTTGCAGCACCGTGCCACCCGGACGGGGGCTTGTTGCCGCTGGAGATTGCGGCGCGAGTGAGTCTTCGATGGGTGTCCTGGCCGGTTCCCCGATGGGTGTCCTGGCCGGGTCCGTCCTGGCCGGGTCCGGTGCGGCAAGAACGGTTTCCGCCGGCGGAGCCGGCTCCACCGGTACCGGCGGCAGTGGTTCCGGCTCGGCAACCGGCTCGGGCGCCCGGGTATCGAGGCCCGCGGCGATCGTCTGGGCGAGTTCTTCCAGCGCCCCGGCCGCGATCTCCAACTGGTTCTGGGCCGGCGATGGCTCTTCCGGCGTCAGTTGTTCAATGAGCTGGCTGATTTCCGCTGCGCCGGGCTGCGCCGGCTCATTGGCTTGCACATTGGTTTCCACGGCGTCCCGCTGCAGCCGGTCGTAGAACTCGAATTGCAGGGCGCCGCCCGCGCCGCCGGATTCGGAAACGGTTTCGGCTGGCGCCGCGGGCGGGTTTCCGGAAGGCGTGAGCAGGAAGTAGGCCAGCAACGTGGCGCCGCCGGCCAGCGTCAGCCACAACAGGCCGGAGGAAAACGAGGAGGTTTGTTTGCGCGCCATCTTCTGCCTTCAGTATGGGTTCGGGTGCTTTCCGGAAATTTCGTCCGGCCCGCATTCTATAGTGTCGGCAAATCGCGCGAAAGCTAAGGCGCGGGAGCTCGCGCCGCAGACTCCGGGGCTCCGCCTGCATCAAAGCAGGTCGATGGGGTCCACGTCGATGTGCCAGCGCAGTTCCCGGGGCGCGGGCGCCCCGTCGAGCTGCGGCGTCAGCCGGGAGAGCACCCCATGCAGCCCCGGCCGGCTTTGGCTTCGCAGCAGCAAATGCATGCGAAAACGCGACTGGCGTTTCTCCATGGGCGCCGGCAGGGGGCCGGTCAGGTGGACTTGCTTTTCGCGGCAATGGGATTCGATGCCGCGCCTTACCCGGCGCAGGAAATCCAGCGCCGCTCCCCGATCTCTCGATTCGGCGCGCAGCAGGCAAAGATGCGCGAAGGGAGGCATCGCCGCGGCGCGCCGCTCGGCAAGCAAATGGGCGGCAAATTCCGAGTAGCTCGAATCGATGATGTGCCGCAGGGTCTCATGTTCGGCGTGACGGGTCTGCACGAGCACTTCTCCCGGGCGTTCGCTGTCCCGGCCGGCGCGGCCGGCAACCTGGATGATCAGTTGCGCCATCTGTTCCTGGCCGCGGAAATCCGGCGAAAACAGTCCGCCATCGGCATCCACGATGACGGCAAGGGTAATGCCCGGAAAATGATGGCCCTTGGCGAGCATCTGGGTGCCGATCAGCAGGGCGGGTTCGCCCCGTGCCACATCATTGAGCATCTTGCTGAAGTCGTGCTTGCCCCGGGTGGAGTCCCGGTCGATGCGCAATACCGGCGTGGCGGGAAACTCCTTTTGCAAAAAACCCTCGATTTGCTGGGTGCCGAGTCCCATGGTGGCAAGATCGTCCTGGCGGCAGACCGGGCAGCGCGTGGGGATCTGCTGCCTGGAATCGCAATGATGACAGCGCTGGCAGGGCGGTTTGGCGTGCACCGTGAGGCAGGTGCTGCACGCTTCGCATTGCGCCATCCAGCCGCATAGCAGGCAGTGCAGAATCGGCGCGAATCCGCGGCGGTTGATGAATACCAGCACCTGGTTTCCCGCTTCGAGATGCTGGGCGATTTTCATCAGGGCCATTTCCGACAGGCCCCCGGGCAAATGCTGATTGGAGATGTCCAGCGGCAGCAGCCTGGCCGGCGCCGAGCCGCCGGCGCGTTGCTTCAGCTCAAGCCCGATAAAACGGCCGGTGGCGGCATTGTGGAAGCTTTCCAGGCTGGGCGTGGCGGAGCCGAGCACAATGCCGACGCCCTCCATGCTGGCCCGCATGACGGCAAGGTCCCGGGCGGAATAGCGAAAGCCCTCCTGCTGCTTGAAGGAGGCATCGTGTTCCTCATCCACCACAATCAGGCCAGGGCGGGCCATGGGCGCGAATACCGCCGAGCGGGTGCCGATCAAGATGGCGGCGCTTCCCTCCGCCGCCGCACGCCAGGCCGCGAGGCGCTCGCCGTCGCCCAGCCCGGAGTGAAATACCGCCAGGGGCAGCGGAAAGCGTTGCCGGAAGCGCTCCACGGTCTGGGGCGTGAGGCCGATTTCCGGCACGAGCACCAGGCACTGGCGGCCATGGGCAAGCTCGTCCTCCATCAGCCGCATGTAGACTTCGGTCTTGCCGGAGCCGGTAATGCCATTGAGCAGGGCGCAACGGAATCCGTCTCCGGCGGCCTGAAACTTCGCCACCGCGGCGGCCTGCTCCGTGTTGAGCGCGGGCCGCTCCAGCCCGCCGGGCCGCAGGGGCTGGAACGCCTTTGCCGGCGCCGCGCTCCGGGTTTGCTTCCGCAGCAGATTCCTGTTCTCAAGTTGTCGAAGCATGTCGGAATTGAAGCCCGCTTCCCGGACCTCGGCGCGGCTGACGCTTTCCCGGCTCATGATGAATTCGAGCAATTCGCGCTGGCGTCTGGCCCGGGGAGAAAGTGCTTCGGAAGTTGCGATTGCCGCCCAGTAGTCGATAGCCGGATACAGCGGAGCTCCCTGCCGCAGCGACGCCGGCACCGCGCTTGCCAGCACTTCGCCCAGGGGATGATGGTAGTAGTCCGCGCTCCATTGCAGCAGTTCCAGCAGCGCCGGATGGAACAGGGGATCGTCGTCGAGAATCGCGACCGCGGGCTTGAGCCGTTCGCGCTCGATCTCGCTGCCCCTGGCGATTCCCAGCACGAAGCCCGTCAGCGTCCGGGAACCAAAGGGAACCTTGATGCGACAGCCGGGGCGGAATCGGGTAACCTTTTGTCCTGCCGGCGGCAGGTAGTCGAACAGCCGCCGCAGGGGGCGCGGGACGGCAACACGGAGGATGAGTTCGCCGTGATTCGAATCCTCTGGGTCGGACATGCAGGCAACCGGAACAGGCAGTGACGCGAGATGGTAATTTCAATCCCCGATGCGAACAAGCGGACGCAAGCCGGGGAGCATCCGCGGCAATCAACAGCGCGCGATATGCAAGATGAGTGACTCCGGCGCCATTCCGGGCGAATTGCTCGCCATTCGCCAACGCATCGACGACATCGACCGGGGCATTGTCGAGTTGCTGCGCGAGCGCTTCGCCCTGACCCACGAGGTCGGCCTGCTCAAGGCCAGCCGCGAACTCAATGCCCTCGACGCCCGCCGGGAAGAGGAAAAACTCAATGCCCTTGCGGCCCTCAGCGAAGCCAACGAGCTCGACCCGAACCTCGTCCGCGACCTGTTCCGCCGCATCATGGACGAAGTGGTGCGCAATCACGAACGCCTCAGGGCGGATTCCCGGGAAACGGAGTTGTGAGAGTCAAGCGAAGCCTGGAGCCTGCAAATCCGTCTCAAGATGACGGATAATTCGCTTCCCGTACCCTGCGATCCCGCTTTGGATACCGCGAGCCCATGAAGCCCCGCAAGACCGCAGTGTTGTTGATTCTCGATGGCTGGGGCCATCGCGAGGAAAGCGACTACAACGCCATCCACGCCGCCGAAAGCCCGGTGTGGGACGAACTCTGGGGCGAGCGCCCGCATACCTTGCTGCGCACCTCCGGCGAAGCCGTCGGGCTGCCGGCCGGCCAGATGGGAAATTCCGAAGTCGGCCACATGAACATCGGCGCCGGACGCGTGGTGTACCAGACGCTTACCCGCATCGACCGCGACATCGCGGAGGGCGGATTTTTCAGCAATCCCACCTTGACCGAAGCTGCCGGCAAAGTCGTGTCGAACGGCTCGGCGCTGCACGTGATCGGCCTGCTTTCGCCCGGCGGCATTCACAGCCATGAAGACCAGATCATGGCCATGCTCGATCTCGCGCTCGAGCGCGGCGTCGGCAGGCTGTATCTGCACGCCCTGCTCGACGGGCGCGACACGCCGCCGCGCAGCGCGCTGGCCTCGCTGAAGAATTTCGAGGCGAAGCTTGCCGCGAGCGGCAAGGGCAAGCTGGCTTCGATTTGCGGACGCTTTTACGCCATGGACCGGGACCAACGCTGGGAGCGCGTCGAGCCCGCCTACGCGATGCTGACCGAAGGCGTGGCGCCGTTCCGCTTTCCGGACGCGGAATCGGCCTTGCTCGCCGCCTACGAACGCGGCGAAGACGACGAATTCGTCCAGGCCAGCCTGATCGGCGAAGCGGATGCGGCCGTTGCCGACGGCGACGCGGTCGTGTTCATGAATTTTCGCGCCGACCGCGCGCGCCAGCTTACCCGCGCCTTCGTCGAGGACGACTTCGACGGCTTCGCGCGCAAGCGCCGGCCGGATCTCGCCGACTTCGTCATGCTGACCGAATACGCGGCGGACATCCCCGCGAATTGCGCCTATCCGCCGGAAGAGCTGAAGAACGTCTTCGGCGCCTGGCTCGCCGACCGGGGTGGCTCGCAACTGCGTATCGCCGAAACCGAGAAGTACGCCCACGTAACCTTTTTCTTCAACGGCGGCCGGGAAGAGCCGTTCGCCAACGAAGAACGCGAGTTGATCCCTTCGCCCAAGGTCAAGACCTACGACCTGCAGCCGGAAATGTCGGCCTTCGAACTGACCGACCGATTGACGGCGGCGATCCGCTCTGGCGATTTCGACGCCATCGTCTGCAATTACGCCAACGGCGACATGGTCGGCCATACCGGCAGTTTCGAAGCCTCGATCAAGGCAGTCGAAGCCGTCGATCAATGTCTCGGCAAGATCGTCGAGGCGGTGCGCGAGACTGGCGCGGACCTGCTCATAACAGCCGATCACGGCAATGTCGAACAAATGCGCGACCCCGAAACCGGCCAGCCACTGACTTCCCACACCACCGGCCCGGTACCGCTGGTCTACGTCGGCGCCAGCGATTTCGAATTCACCAGCGAAGGCAGCCTCTGCGACATCGCCCCCACCATGCTGAGCCTCCTTAAACTACCAATTCCCCAAGAGATGACAGGCGAAGTCCTGCTTCGCGAACCATTCAGTATCCGCACGGCCTAAGTCGCCATCTGGCGGACAGGGTTCGGCGGGCGTGCGAGGCAGGATGCCGAGCCCGAAGCCTACAGGGATGTATTTACGGCGTCCGCCGAACCCTGTCCGGCAGATGGCGACGGATCGAAGCCACGTTCTACTTAACCCACACGGCTGTTGCCTAAGTCATAGCGCTTTTCCATAATCGGGCCAGAGTTCCCGCTGCGAGGCGAAAAATGAATACGACACGCATTTTCGGCGCGCTGGCATTGCTGGCCGCGCTGGCCGCGCTTGCCGCCTGCGACCGGCCGGCTACAGTGGAGGAAGCCCAGATCGTTTTCGCCGACCAGGCCGCCGCCGGCGAAGCCAGCTACGCGACCTGGTGCGCCGCCTGCCATGGCGCGCAATTGCAAGGCAGCGCGCTGGGGCCGGTGCTTTCCGGCGCGGGTTTCATGGGGCGTTACGGGCAGCAGACGCCGTTCGAATTCTTCAATTATCTCAAGGGCAGCATGCCGCCGGGAGGCAACGCGGGCATCAGCGACGAGACCTATTTCAATATCGTCGCCCACATGATGCGCTCCATGGGCGTCAGCGACGCCAATCCGGCGCTGGACGCGCAGGCGGACTACGCCATGCTTGCAAACAGCGAAACCGGCAATCTCGTGATCGGACAACGGGAACCGGAA
>JAJDSZ010000086.1 GCA_022827425.1 Pseudomonadales bacterium
GCTAAGGCCCCACTTGCTGGTTACTGCTCCTCTATCGCGACTTGCCTCTCAAGACTTGCTATCCCTGGCGCGAAGTCGCCAGCTTCGCCAAACCCCAGTCTCGACAGTCCAGTCGCCGAGCATAGCTCGGCGCCGCTCGGGACTGCGCACGAAGCTGCGCTTCGTAAACGCTTGTCCTCGCCCATGTCGAGCCGTTCGGCCCTTGAAAAGCGTTGCTTTTCATCGGCTGCGCCGAACGGGTGACAGCCCTGGGCTTGGGGGTGTTCGCCATCCTTGGCGCGACGTTACTGGCTTCGCCAAACCCCAGTCTCGACTTCCTGTCGAGCCGTTCGGCCCTTGAAAAGCGTTGCTTTTCATCGGCTGCGCCGAACGGGCCTCACCCTCAACGCTGCCAGCGTTGCGCTCTCCCTGCTGAGCCAAGGCCCCACTTGGCGAAGGTGGGGATTCTAGGAGCGGCCTGCCCCGCTGTCAATTCCCCGCCCGCATTTATCTTCTGGATTCTTCGCGGTGATCTGCCATGGGCATGGCTTGGCGGGCAGCGGGTATAATCGCGGTTTCGCCGGCTTGCCGTCGCTTCGGGAAAACTCATGTCTTTGGTTCGCACTCGTATTGCGCCTTCGCCTACCGGCGATCCTCATCTGGGCACGGCCTATGTTGCCCTGTTCAATCGTTGTTTCGCCCGCCGCCGGGGCGGCAATTTCATTTTGCGCATTGAGGATACCGACCGGGAGCGGTCGAGCGAGCGGTCCGAGCGGAAGATACTGGATGCCTTGCGCTGGCTTGGGCTGGACTGGGACGAGGGCCCGGGCCGCGCTGGCGGCAAAGGTCCCTACCGGCAGAGTGAACGGGTGGAAATTTATTTCGAACAGATTCGTGTTTTGCTGGAAAAAGGATGTGTATTTCATTGTTTTTGCGATGAAAATCGCCTAGCCGCATTGCGCCGGGAACAGATGCGGCAGAAGCTGCAGCCGGGCTATGACGGACATTGCCTGGGCCTGTCCGCCGAGGAGGTTTCGGAGCGACTCGGCCGGGGTGAAAGCCATGTGATCCGCCTGCGAGTGCCCCGGCAAGGGGAATGCGTTTTCACCGATTTGCTGCGGGGCGAAATTCGCATCCAGTGGTCCCAGGTGGACATGCCGGTGCTGCTCAAGTCGGACGGACTGCCCACCTATCACTTCGCCAATGTGGTGGACGATCACCTGATGGGAATCAGCCATGTGATTCGCGGCGAGGAATGGATCAGTTCGGTTCCCAAACACGTGTTGTTGTATGACACCTTTGGCTGGGAACGGCCGCTGTTCTGCCACTTGCCGCTGCTGCGCAACCCGGACAAGAGCAAACTCAGCAAACGCAGGAATCCCGCCAGCATCGACTATTATCGGGCCATGGGCTATTTGCCCGAGGCCCTGGTCAATTACCTCGGCAATATGGGCTGGAGCATGCCCGATGGCGAAGAAAAATTCAGTCTGGAACAGATGGAAGCCAGCTTCGATCTCGAACGGATTTCCTTGGGTGGGCCGATTTTTGACCGGGAGAAACTCGACTGGCTCAATGGCCGCTACCTGCGCGAAGACCTGGACGATGCCGAATTCGCCCGCCAGTTCGCAGTCTGGGCGTTTCGCCCTGAATTGATTGAAACCATCACGCCGCTTCTGCGTCAGCGATGCAGCCGTTTCAGCCAGGTTGCAGGCCTGGGGGCATATCTGCTGCAAGGCGAACTTGATCTCGAAGCGGAGGATTTCTCCCACAATAAATTGACCCCGGAAGCCTGTAGCCGCATTCTCCAGTTCAGCCTCTGGTCGCTGGAGGGCATCCCCGAGTTGAATCGCGACGCCGTCGAAGCCCGCCTGCAACAACTCGCCCAGGCCATGGAACACAAGATTCGCGACTTTTTGTTCCCGCTATTCGTCGCCATCAGCGGCAGGCCCGTTTCGCTTTCGGTGTACGAATCCATAGCCACTCTCGGCCTTGACCTCACTCGCGCCCGGCTTCGGGACGCGGTAACGGCGCTAGGCGGGATTTCCAACAAGCAACTGAAGAAGCTCGAAAAGGAATACCGTGACTTGCCGCGGCAGAAGGCTTGACTCGACAGACTGCCACCTGCCTGAGATTCTGCGACTACGCTTCGCTTCGCGCAGAATGACAGTAGGGGGGCTTCGCTCCGCGCGGAATGACAACGATACCGACCTCGGCAATAATCCAGTGATGACTGTTTCCATTGATACAACCCGGCTCAGCCACCGGTTTTGCGTGGCGCCGATGATGGACTGGACCGACCGGCATGATCGGGCGTTCTTGCGGCAGTTTACCCGGCATGCGCTGCTGTATAGCGAGATGCTGAGCACTGGGGCCCTGCTCCATGGCGATGCGGCGGGTCTGCTGCGCTATTCGGCTCGCGAGCAGCCGCTTGCCATTCAGCTTGGCGGCAGCGTGCCGGGAGAGCTTGCGGCAGCAGCGGAACTGGCGCAACAGGTGGGTTACCGGGAAGTCAATCTCAATGTGGGCTGCCCCAGCGACCGGGTCCAGGGCGGCAATTTCGGCGCCTGCCTGATGAAGGAGCCGGCGCTCGTGGCGCAGTGCGTCGCGGCGATGTCGGCTGCGGTGGACATTCCCGTGACAGTGAAATGCCGCATTGGCGTGGACGGTCGGGACAGTGAAAGCGAACTGCGCGATTTTGTCGATCAGGCGGCTCGCGCGGGCTGCGCCACTTTCATCGTTCACGCCCGCATCGCCATTCTCAAGGGTCTGACGCCAAAACAGAACCGGGAGATTCCGCCCTTGCATCATGACCGGGTGGTTCGGGTCAAAAAAGCGTTTCCCGAATTGGAAATCGTCGTCAATGGCGGCATTGAAACGCTTGATTTCGCGGAAGAACTGCTGATGGAAGTCGATGGCGTCATGCTTGGCCGGGAGGCTTACGGCAATCCCTGGCTGCTGCATGAGGTGGATGAAAGATTCTTCGGCGCCCCGGCCAATGAACGGAGCCGGCTGGATTCCCTGCGGGAATTTCTGCCTTATGTGGAGCAGGAATTGCACAATGGCACTCCCCTGGGCCATATTACCCGCCATATGTTAGGGCTGTTCAAGGGGCAACGCGGCGGGCGGCATTTCCGCCGCCATCTGAGCACCCACGGCAACCGGCGGGAAGCTTCCATCGACGTGTTGCTCGACGCCATGGCCCTGGTGGCCTGAAAACAAATCCGGGAAGCGCGCCCATGCTTGATTCCCTGAAAAACCTGTTTGGCACCGCAGCCGCCGCAGAGGAAGCGGACCCCGCCGCGGCCACGCGGCGGCTCGAACTCGCCAGCGCCGCCCTGCTGTTTGAAGTGCTCAAGGCAGATCACGAGCTTGACTCCCGGGAAATCGATTCGATAGCCGAGGTATTGCGTGCCCGCGGCAATAACACAGCAAGGGAAGTCGATGAAGTCATCGCTCTTGCGCGCAGGCAATCCGCTGAATCGACCTCACTTTATGAATTCACCAGTCTGATCAACAAGCACAGCAATTTTCGGGAAAAATGCGCATTGGTTCGCAGCATGTGGCGCATCGCCTACGCCGACGCCGAACTGAGCAAGTACGAGGATTATGTGATCCGCAAGGTTTGCGATCTGATTCATGTGCCGCACAGTGAATTCATCCGCGCCAAGCTGGCGGAGAAAACTCGCCTGGATGAATCCGCTTGAGGGTTTAGAAATCGCCAAACGGGTCATCGATTTCGCCGTCCCGCACCTGATACTCCCGGTTCTGGAACTGGGCCTCGCGCACAAACAGGTAGCTGTCGCCGGTAACCAGGGATTCCGCCTGCATCAGACCCATTCGCCAGTCCACCCTTTCCACGCCATAGGTCGAAATGCGAATCTTGTCGTCTTCGAGGTAATACATCGGATTGGCGAAGGAATCGATGACAAAGCCGAATGTGTCCCGCACCGAACTTGCGCCGAAAATGGGCAATACCACATAGGGGCCCGGTTCGACTCCCCACACGCCGAGGGTCTGGCCAAAATCCTCCTGGTGTTTTTCGAGCCCGAGTTCGCTGGCCACGTCGATCAGGCCACCGATTCCCACCGTGGAATTGATCAGTATCCGTCCGCAATCCGAAACCGCATCGCCGATTTTCCCCTGCAGCAAATTGTTTGCCATGGTGTTGAGGTCGTCGACATTGCCGAAGAAGTTGTTCACGCCGGTGCGCATGGGCGGCGGCACAAGGTTCACATAGGCAACCGCCACGGGCCGCAGCAGGAGATTGTCGAAATACTCGTTGAATCCGAAGACTAGGCGGTTGATGTCGACAAACGGGTCGCGGTCATCGACGGTTTCCAGAGACTGCCCGTGTAGCGGCGCGGTGGGGGCAAGCAAACAGAGCAGCAGCGCTCCGCTGAGCGGAAAACGGTGAGGCAATCGAGTCAAATGCAGCGACTTCATGCCGATTTACTCCATCAGCTTTGCCATCAGTTCATCCAGCCGCTTTGGAGAAACCGGAAAGGCGGTTCCCAATCGCTGGGCAAAAAGGGAAACTCGCAGTTCTTCTATAGACCAGCGAAAAGTCCGCAGCGCACTGGAATCCCCCCTGGCTGAACGCAGCTGTTCAAGCCTGTCGCGGTAGTATGCCACTATCCGGGCATTCTTTTCATCCACCGAGCCGAAATATGGCGATTTTTCAAGCCGCAGCAGGATGCCGTCAAGGTAGCGCGGGTACTGCCGCAGCCAGGAAAAACCGGCCCCGGCAAGAAAGCCTTTGGGCAACAAGTCGGCAAGCTGGGATTCCATGTCCTTGCGCGCCGGATTTGCGGCGGGAAGCGCGGCGAGTACCGGCCGGATCCGGTGGAACCTGTCCAGTATCTCCTCCAGCAATTTTTCGAGTTCCATGGCGAATCTGGCCAGCATGGGTACTCCCGCCTCCAGCAATTCCGTGAATTTCCGCCCGCTGCGGGGAATGGCGCCTTCGAGGCCGAATGCTTCCAGATAGCAGGCGGGCGCAGCGTCCTGCTCAATGCCGGCAAAACCTGGCACAAGCACGATGCGGGCGGCATTGGCATTGCGGAAGCGCAGGAACTGCTTGTTCAGGGCATTGCGCCGCGCCATGCTGCACAGCATGAATAGGCGCATGGCGCCCCGCCGGCTGGCTTTTGCCGCCTGTTGCCGGTTTTCCATCAGCGCTACCGCCACCGAATCGATTTCGTCCACCAGCGCCGGAAAGCGCAGCAGCTTGACGCCTTCGCCGATGTGGACGCTTTCGGGCAGGTCCCCGAGTTCCCAGCCGGTCATGCCGCTGCGCTCCAGGGAATGACGGCTGCGGCGCGGGGCGCGGTCGGCGAAACGCTGGCGCAGGGCCGCCAGATCAGCGCTTTCGGCGAGGATGCGGCCTCTCCGGTCAAGGACTTGCAGGCGGGTTTGCAGATGCGCTGGAATCTCCACTTCCCGCAATTGCCAGCGCGCAATTGTGCTATCCACAGCTTGCATTTGCCTGAGCAGGGAATCGATCAGCTCGCCATCGCCCCGCTGCATTTGCGGCAGTGCATGATCGACAAAATCGGGAACCGGAATGAATTTGCGGCGTTGGCGCTTGGGCAGGCCCTTGATCAGGGCGATGCACTTGTCCCGCAGCAGTCCGGGAACCGCCCAGTCCAGGTCGGCGCGGCTGAGTTGGGCGAGCAGTTCCATCGGCGTTCCGAGGCTGACGCCGTCCCGGGCGCTGCCGGGCGCAAAGACGTAATCCACCGGTAGCACATTGTTCTGCAGCTTTACCCGGTCCGGGTACTGCCGCCGCAGTTCCCCGAGGGCGTCGCCGCGGAACAACCCGGCCCGGCGCATTTCCAGGGATTGATTGCGCGCTTTGGGGTCCTTGGCCAGCCAGCTTTCCAGACCGCGGGTGGAAACCACCGATTCCGGAATCCGCCTCTCGAAAAAACCATGAATTTCGCGCTCATTGACGATCAGCTCCGGGCGGCGGAATTTCTCTTCCTGTTTGCGCAATTCCCCGAGAAACTTCCGGTTCTCTGCGAGAAAAGGCGCCTTGCTGCGGATCTGGTCGGCCACCAGGGCTTCATTGAGAAAGATGTCCCGGGCGCCGGGGGCATCGAGTCTGGCGTAGTCCAGCGGATGATTCTCTTTCAGGGCAAGACCGTAGAGCACGGTCTTCTCATGGGTCACCACCTGTTGCCGGTCAAGGTTCCAGAATGGCTCGCCGTATTCCTTGCGCAGCAGGCCGTCGGCGAATTCCAAGACCCATTCCGGCTTGATTCTTGCCGCCATGGTGGCGAAAGTCCGTTCGGTGTCGACCCACTCGCTGGTGACAATCCAGGGGGTGTTTTTTCGGGTCAAGACGGAAACCGGCGCGAGGCTGAATTTGCGGTTGCGGCTGCCCAGGTAGACCCGGCCATCGTGATGCCTCGCGACCTGGTTGAGCGAGCCACTGATCAACGCCCTATGGATTTCGGCATAGCCGGCGTCACTCCGGTTCAGCTTGCAGCCGATCCGGCGGCAGGCATTCAGCAACTGGCGGTGGATTTCCCGCCATTCCCGCACCCGCTGAAAGGAAAGCCCGCGTTTTGCGCAAACCTTGCGCAGCCGGGACTGGGATGCGCGTTCCGTCTCGCATTTTTGCCAAAGCCTGAGCAGGCCGAGAAAGTCGGAGTCGGGGTGGGAAAGTTCGGTTCGCTTTTCATCGGTTTTGCCGCCGGGGGCCGACTCCCAGAGATCGCCGAGACTCAGTGCGGAGACGATAATCAGCACTTCCCGCAGACTGCCGAGCCTCGCCGCCGTGACCAGCATGCGTCCGAACCCGGGTTCAAGCGGCAGTTGGGCGAGCATGCGGCCGATACGGGTGAGTTTGCCGGTTTCGCTCAGGGCGCCCAGTTCCTGTAACAACCTGCGGCCATCATTGATGGATTTCTGCTGCGGCGCATCGAGAAAGGGAAAATCTTCGGGGCGGCCGAGGCCAAGGGAACTCATGCGCAGAATGACCTGGGCGAGATTGGAGCGGCGGATTTCCGGGTCGGTGAATTCCGGCCTTGCCAGAAAATCCTTCTCGCTGTACAGGCGAATGCAGACACCCGGGGCGAGTCGTCCGCAGCGTCCCTTGCGCTGGTCGGCGCTGGCCCGGGAGATGGCTTCAATGGGCAGCCGCAACAGTTTGCGCTGGAGGCTATAGCGGCTGATGCGGGCCTGGCCGGTATCGATGACGAAATGGATGCCCGGCACCGTCAGGGAAGTTTCCGCCACATTGGTGGAAAGGACGATGCGGCGGCCCCGGTGGGGCGCAAAAATACGCTGCTGCTCCGCGGCCCGCAGCCGCGAGTACAGCGGCAGAATCTCGGTTTGCGGGATGCGCCGCTTGCGCAGGTAAGCGGCGGTTTCGCGGATTTCCTTTTCGCTGCTGAGAAAAACCAGAATATCTCCCCCGCCCCGTTCGCTCAGCCTGGCAATCGCTTCGCTGATGGCCGCCATCTGCCGCTCTTCCTCGGGCGCCTCGCCGGCGAGTTGTGCGGCCGGGTGGTAGTGGGTGGTGACCGGAAAGCCACGGCCTTCCACGCGAACGATGGGTGTCCCATCAAAGAAGGCCGCAATGCGCTCCACGTCGAGGGTGGCCGAGGTGACGATCAGTTTCAGGTCCCTGCGCCGGGGCAGGATCAGCTTGAGATAGCCGAGCAGGAAATCGATATTGAGCGAGCGCTCGTGGACTTCGTCGAGAATGATCGCCTGATAGCGGCGCAGCAGGCGGTCATGCTGGATTTCCGCGAGCAGGATGCCGTCTGTCATCAGCTTGAGACAGGTGCTTTCGGAAACCCGTTGGTCAAAGCGCACCTGGACACCCACCCCGGTTCCCGGAGTGACGCCGAGTTCCTCGCTGATGCGGGTCGCCACCGACGTGGCGGCAAGCCGGCGCGGCTGGGTATGGCCGATCATGCCCTTGCGGCCGAAACCGGCGCGCAGCAGGATCTTGGGCAGTTGGGTGGTCTTGCCGGAACCGGTGTCGCCGGCGACGATGATTACCTGATGATTGGCAAGCAGGCCCTCGATCTCCCCGGCGTGCTTGCTGATAGGCAGTTCAGGCGGGACCTTCAACCCTTCCATGTCCATTATGTGCCTGCTGATCGGTGGTGTGGGACTTACTTGCGCAGTTCTCGCCGCAGGATCTTGCCTATGTTGGATTTTGGCAGGTCTTCCACGCATTCGATGTGCCGGGGCCTCTTGTAGGCGGCGAGTCCCTGGCGGCACCAGTCCCGGATCACGGTCGGGTCCGGCGCTTCGCCCCTGGCCACGATGAACAACTTCACCGCCTCGCCGGAGCGCTCATCGGCAATGCCAATGGCGGCACTTTCCGCCACTTGCGGGTGACGGTTGGCCCAATCCTCGATTTCATTGGGAAACACATTGAATCCCGAAACCAGAATCATGTCCTTCTTGCGGTCGACAATACTGACATAGCCGTCTTCGCTGATGGTGGCGAAATCACCGGTGCTGAACCAGCCCTCGCCATTGATGCTTTCCCCGGTGGCTTCTTCGCGCCCGTAGTAGCCTGTCATGACTTGCGGGCCGCGCACCTGGAGTTCGCCCACCGCCCCGGCCGGCAGGGTATTGCCGAGATCGTCTATAACGCGCAATTCGGTCTCGGGAACCGCCTGACCCACGGTGCCGCGTCTCACCTTGCCTGGCAGATTGACGGTTACCGTGGGTGAACATTCGGTCAGGCCGTAACCTTCCAGAATCTCGCAGCCCGTGCGATCAAGCCATTCCTCGGCAACCGAGCTTGACATGGCCATGCCACCGGCGCCGCAGAACTTCCAGCTTTTGAAATTCACCCGGCCAAAACCCGGATGCCTGAGCAGAGCGAGGTAGAGGGTATTGATGCCGGTGAAGCCATGGATCCGGTGGCGCCTGAGCAGCTTGACCAGGGCGCCGATATCCCGGGGATTGGGCACAAGAATGCTGTGACTTCCCGCATAGGGCATTACCAGCAGGTGTAACTGGAAGGCATAGGTATGGTAAAGCGGCAGCGGCGCCACCACGGTTGCCGACTGATCCTCCATGACCAGCGAAGTGCGCGAGCGGAGTTGCATCATGTTGGCGATGAGGTTGCGGTGGCTGAGCATGGCTCCCTTGGCAACGCCGGTGGTGCCGCCGGTGTAGAGGATCAGCGCGCAGTCCTCCCCTCCCCGATCGGTCTCCCCGGCAAAGGGTTCCGCCCGGCTCGCATTCCGGAAGTCATGGGCGCACGGCAGTGCATATTCGGGAACCATCTTGCGCAAGCGTTTGGCGGCGAAGTTCAGCAGCGGGCCCCGGGGCGCGGGCAGCAGATCGCCAGGGCGGGCGATAACGACGTGTTCGATTTCGCTCTCGCCGATGATGCCTTCGAGTTTGTCGCAAAAAGTTTCCAGAATAATCAGCGCCCTGGCTCCGGAATCCTGGAACTGGTGCAGCATTTCCGGCGCGGTGTAAAGGGGATTGGTGGTGACGATGACAAGATCGGCTTTGATGGCGGCGTAGGCGGCAACGGGAAACTGCGGCACATTGGGCAGTTGCAGGGCGATTCTGTCGCCGGGTCGTAATCGCAGCCGGTCGCGGAAGAATCCGGCGAGGCGGCTGCTCAGTTCGTCGAGCCTGCGGTAGCTCAGGCTGTGGCCAAAACCGGTGAAGGCCGGCAGTTCGCCATGGGTGGCGGCGATATGCTCAAGCACTTCGCCAAGGGATGAGTATTGCTCGGGGCGCAACTCTGCGGGGAGTTTTTCCATTATTATGGCAATTCTCGTTATGCTTGAGCCCGGTCAGGCGCTGCCGCCACCGCGCTCCCTCGCTAGTTCTTCTCCTGCTGGTGCCGTTCGAAGGCCCTCATCTGCTCGGGGGTGGCTTCGGTCTGGTGCTGTGCTTTCCAGTCGGCATAGGGCATGCCATAGACCATTTCCCTTGCTTTTTCATACTCGACTTCATGGCCGCGGGCTTGCGCCTCGGCCTTGTACCATTTGGAAAGGCAGTTGCGGCAAAACCCGGCGAGGCTCATGAGTTCGATATTCTGCAAGTCCCGCCGCCCCCGCAGGTGCCGCACGAGGCGGCGGAAAGTGGCGGCTTCGATTTCAAGTTGCTGCTGCTGGTTCATGGGGTCCGGTCCTGAGGTTCGGTTCAGTACTGCACGCCCTTGCTGCGGTGGTTCTTGTCCACTGACTTGAGTTGCCTTTCGGCGGCGTTGAAGGCGTCCCGGATTGCCACGTACAAGTCCTCGTGGGCATGATTGTCGTGCTGCTCCTGGTTGACCCGCACTTCCCGCTGGGAGGTATGAATTTCCAGACCCACAGAATAAACCCTGCCCTTGTGGTGGTGATTATGCGGCGAATCGAGCACCACCCGGCCCCGGATAATCCGCTCGCAGTAGCGTTCGAGCTTGGCGATACGCTTGCGCACGGCCTCCTGCAATGCTTCGGTTTGATCGATGTTGTGAAAAAAGATCTGGAATTCATTATTCATGAGTTACACTCCCCGGTTGCCTGAGTAGTGGCGGCCGGACTGGCTGCCGTTGCGGGTTGGAAAATGGAGGTTGCGGGACAACTGTTTTCGGTGGGAAGACCCGGCTGAATCAGCGAGGCTCTTGTCTGATCTGGTGCCTGATGTCGCAATGGCTTGGTCAGATCTTGCGGAGGGAAAAAAATCCAGCGCATCCCGATTCCTTGCTAGCCAAGTATTTTCTGAAAAACTCCGTCCGTGTAGATTTTCATTATCGCAAAAACAAAAGCGTGGTTTCGTTTTGCCCACGAATTCAATGGGTTACTTCAGTCGCGGAGCGTAGCTCCGCGTCATTGCAACCGCGCCGAAGCTGCGCTTCGAAAACGCTTGCCTCCACCCATCGAATTCAGCGGCACTTCCATGTGCCGCAAGGAAGCCCTGACGTAATCAGGGCTTTCCTGAAGGTTCAGCATAACGCTTCCTGTCAGTTTTGTGCAAGCCTGAAACTTCTTCGACTCTGGCGGGGTTCACCGCACCCCGCTCCGATCAGGTCCCATGACGATTTCACTCCAATTTGACAGCAAATGGCCGCTGGCACGATACTCCCCGTTCAGCTTTGCGGAAGCCCTGCGCCATGCAGATTTTTTCGGGCAAGACTTTGTTCGGCCTCGTGTTCGCAGTCGGGTTTTCTGGCGGCGCCGTTGCCCAGGACAGCGACATCCAGGAAATTGAAGACTCGGTCATCAAGATTTACACCACCCAGGCCGCCCCGGATTACTTCGTCCCCTGGCGCCTGCTCAATCCGCGGCAAACCTCGGGCTCGGGCGTGCTCATCGACGCCAGCCGCATTCTCACCAATGCTCATGTGATCGCCGACGCCAGCTATGTGCAGGCGCAAAAACACAACGACCCACAGCGATTCCAGGCCCGGGTGCTGTTTGTGTCGCATGAGGCGGACCTGGCCCTGATCGAAGTGAAGGACGAGGATTTTTACGCCGGCCTCAAGCCGCTAACCATCGGTGATTTGCCCGACCTGCGGGACGAGGTTTCGGTGTTCGGCTACCCCATGGGAGGCCAGAGCCTGAGCATCACCAAGGGTGTGCTGTCCCGGGTGGAGCATCAGATCTACGCACATGCTTCCAGCTATCTGCTCGCCGGCCAGCTTGACGCCGCCATCAATCCCGGCAACAGCGGCGGGCCGGTGATTGTCGATCATCAGATTGTCGGCATCGTCATGCAGGCCAATACCGGCGGGCGCTCGGAAAATCTCGGCTACTTCATTCCGCCGAGCGTGATCCGCCATGTGCTGCGGGACAGCGAGGACGGCGTCCACGATGGATTTCCCGATCTCGGCTTCCGCACCCAGACCCTGGAAAGCCCCGCAGCCAAATCCGCCCGGGGGCTGGACGAAGACCAGCGCGGCGTGATCGTCATCAAGGTTTTTGATGGCTCCCCGGCCGCCGGCATTCTCGAAGTCAACGACGTCATCAACGAGATCAACGGCTTCTCCATTGCCGATGACGGCAGCATTCAGCTTGATTCCGACATACTGACCAACTACAAGTACGCCATGGACCAGTTTCATGTGGGCGACGCCATTCCCCTGCGCTATTCCCGCCAGGGCGAAGAGCACGAGACCATGCTTGTGGCCGGTGGCGAAAGGGAAAACTACAGCCTCGTCAATGGCGAGCAATTCGACGAGATTCCCGAGTATTACCTGTACGGCGGCGTCCTGTTCGTGCCGCTGAACATGAACCTGATCAAGCGCTGGGGCAACGACTGGAGCCGCTCTGCGCCGATCGCGCTGCTCGAAGCGCGCAATGAATGGGCCTCGCCCGAGCGCCAGGAACTCGTGGTCGCCCTGCAGGTCATGGCGGCCGATGTGAATCTGGGCTATCACGACTGGCGCAACTGGGTGGTGGAAACCGTCAACGACGAGCCCATCCGCGATTTCGATCATTTTGTCGCCGTATTGCGCGAAAACACCGAGCCTTTCGTCGTCTTTCACAACGACAACGGCTACCAGATGGTGATCGACCACGAGGAAGCATTGGCCTCCGAGGAACAGATTCTGGCGCGCTACCGGATTCCTTCAACCCATTCCAGCGGCCTGCTGAATGAGCAGTATCTCTCCCGGCAACCCTGAGCCGCAGAAGGCGCTCGCCTTCATTCGGGAGGCCGAGTGTATCGGTTGCGCCAGATGCCTGCCGGTTTGCCCGGTTGACGCGATCATCGGCGCGCCGGGAATGATGCATACCGTGGTCGCCGGGGAATGCACCGGCTGCGAGCTCTGTGTCGCGCCCTGCCCCGTGGACTGCATTGAACTGCGCGCGCTGCCCGCGGAAATCGAGCCCGGTGACGAACTCCTGCGGCATCGCCGCCGGCGCGAGGAGTATCACGAGTTCCGGCTGGCCAATCCCGACCCCCGGCTCTACCCCAGGGCCCGCGCGAGCGGATTTTCCCGGGAAGCCGCCCGGCGCGAAATCGCCGCCGCCGTGGCGCGGGTTGCGGCCCGCCGCAAGCAGAAATGAAAGCGGCTGCAAGACGGGAAATCTTCGAGCGCCTCAGGGCGGCCAATCCGGCGCCGCAAACCGAATTGCGCTACAACTCACATTTTGAACTGCTGGTATCGGTGATCCTCTCGGCCCAGGCCACCGATGTCAGCGTCAATGCGGCAACCAAAAAGCTCTACCCCGTGGCCAATACTCCCGAAGCCATGCTCGCCCTGGGCGAGAAAGGGCTCAAGCAATACATCCGCACCATCGGCCTGTTCAACACCAAGGCGAAGAACGTCATCGCCGCCTGCCGCATACTCGTGGAAAAGCACGGCTCCCGGGTGCCTTCCACCCGGGAAGAATTGCAGGCGCTGCCGGGAGTCGGGCGGAAAACCGCCAATGTGGTGCTCAATACCGCTTTTCGGCAAGTGGCCATGGCGGTGGACACGCATATTTTCCGCGTTTCCAACCGTACCGGCATCGCGCCGGGACCCAATGTGGAGAAAGTGGAAGAAGAATTGCTGCGCCTGGTGCCCGAAGAGTTCCTGCTCGACGCCCACCACTGGCTGATCCTCCACGGGCGCTACACCTGCCTCGCCCGCAAGCCCCGCTGCGGCGGCTGCGCCATCGCCGATCTCTGCGAGTACCCCGACAAGATTTCGGACTGAAGCAGGCTATTTCCTGCCCTTGCCTGCCGCGATTCGCAGACGCAGGGCGTTGAGGCGGATAAAGCCTCCTGCGTCGGCCTGGTCGTAGGCGCCGGCGTCGTCTTCAAAGGTGGCGATGTCTTCGTCGAACAGCGAATCGTCGGACTGGCGCCCGGCAACAATGACGTTGCCCTTGTAAAGTCTTACCCTTACTTTCCCGTTGACATGGCGCTGGGACTCATCGATCAGCGCCTGCAGGGCCAGCCGCTCCGGGGAGAACCAGTAGCCGTTGTAGACCAGGCTTGCGTAGCGCGGCATCAATTCGTCTTTCAGGTGGGCGAGTTCCCGATCCAGGGTGATCGATTCCATGGCCCGGTGGGCCTTGAGCATGACGGTGCCGCCTGGGGTTTCATAGCAGCCCCGGGATTTCATGCCCACATAGCGGTTTTCGACGATATCCGCCCGGCCCACGCCATGGGCGCCGGCAATCCGGTTCAGGCTTTCCAGCACTTTGGCCGGGCTCATGACGGCGCCGTTGATGGCGGTGATATCGCCATTGCGATATTCGAGTTCCAGCTCGGCGGCTTCATCCGGCGCCATCTCGGGGGATACGCTTCGCATCCACATGGACTCGTCCGGCGCCGCCCAGGGGTCTTCGAGCACGCCGCCCTCGTAGGAGATATGCAGCAGATTGGCGTCCATGGAATAAGGCGATACCTTGCCGCGCTTCATTTCCACCGCGATGCCGTGCCGCTCGCAATAGGCGAGCAGGCGCTCCCGGGAGTTCAGGTCCCATTCGCGCCAAGGCGCGATGACCCGGATGCCTGGGCTCAAGGCGTAGGCGCCGAGTTCAAAGCGTACCTGGTCGTTGCCCTTGCCCGTGGCGCCGTGGGAAATGGCGTCGGCGCCGGTTTCCCGGGCGATTTCCACCAGCCGTTTGGCGATCAGGGGGCGGGCGATGGATGTGCCGAGAAGATACTCGCCCTCGTACAGGGCATTGGCCCGGAACATGGGATTGACGTATTCGGCGACGAACTCCTCGCGCAGATCCTCGATGAAGATTCCCCGGATGCCCATGGCCTCGGCCTTGGCCCGGGCCGGCTCGACCTCCTCGCCCTGGCCGATGTCCGCGGTGAAGGTCACGACTTCGCAATCGTAAGTCTGTTGCAGCCATCTGGCGATAACCGAAGTATCGAGCCCGCCCGAATAGGCGAGCACCACCTTGCTGATCTTCGACATGGAGAAATCCCGGCAATACAAAGGCTGCGCATTCTAGCAGAGCGCGGCGGCGCTTATCGAAATGGACTTTTGGCCGGAGTCGTATGATCATTCCCGGCCACCGGGGAACCTGCGCCGCAGCAACTCACGGTAATTTCAGAATTTCAGGGGGCTTTTGGATGACTACCGGCACCCACGCCATCGCGCCGGATGAACGCAACCGGCATGTTCAAATCAATATCAACGGAGACCTGCTACCGCGCGAGAAAGCCGTGGTTTCGGTCTTCGACAGCGGGTTCATTCTCGGCGACGGCATCTGGGAGGGTCTGCGCCTGCACCGGGGCGTCATACCCTTTCTGGAGCGGCACCTGAAACGCCTTTGGGAAGGCGCCAGGGCGCTGGATCTTGATCCGGGAGTCTCGCCCGCCGCGCTCAGGCAAAGGCTGTACGAAACCGTGGACGCCAATGGCATGGAATCCGGCGTGCATATCCGCCTGATGCTGAGCCGGGGCATAAAATCCACGCCATACCAGGACCCGGCCATGACCATCGGCCCACCCACCATCGTCATCATCCCGGAATACAAGACGCCGGACCCGGCGCTGTTCCATCGCGGCATCCGTCTCTACACGGTGTATGTGCGCCGGGGGCACGCCGATGTGCAGGACCCGCGAATCAACAGCCATTCGAAACTGAATTGCATCTTTGGCTGCATCCAGGCCGCCAAAGCGGGTTTTGACGAGGCATTGATGCTCGATCCCAACGGTCATGTGGCCACCTGCAATTCCACCCATTTTTTCATCGTCCGCGATGGCGAGGTGTGGACATCCACCGGAGACTACTGCCTCGACGGCATCACCCGGCACAATGTCATCCAGCTGTGCAAGGCGAACGGCGTGCCGGTATTCGAGCGAAATTTCTCGGTGATGCAGACTTACAGCGCCGATGAGGCCTTCGTCACCGGCACGTTCGCCGGCCTCGCCCCGGTTGCCGAGATCGACGGCCGCCCCATCGCCGACGGCGAGCCGGGGCCGGTCATGGGGCGATTGCGGAAGCTGTACCAGGATTTGATCGCGGAAGAATGCGACCGCGGCCGATCATGACGATACGCGTCGCCATGTGGTCGGGGCCGCGCAATATTTCCACCGCAATGATGCGGAGCTGGGAAAACCGCCCCGATTGCGAGGTGATCGATGAGCCTTTCTATGCCTGTTATCTCAAGGAAACCGGATTGCCGCATCCGGCGCGGGAAGCCGTACTCGCCTCGCAAAGCGTCGACCGCGCCACGGTGATCAGGGAATTGACGGAATCATCCCCCGCCTCGCCGCTGCAATACCAGAAGCACATGACCAAGCACATGCCGCAGGGCATGGACATGATCTGGTGCGCGGGATTGAAGCACTGCTTTCTGATTCGCGACCCGGTCGAGGTCATCGCCTCCTACCTGCGAATGATGCCTTCGGTGGACGAGCACGATATCGGCATGACTCGGCAGGCCGGGCTGTTCCGGGAGATCGCCGCCGTCACCGGCGAGCCGCCGGCAGTAATCGATGCGGCGGATGTATTGCGCGACCCCGGCCAGATCCTCGCCGCCCTGTGCGAGGCGCTGGGGGTCGAGTTTCTGCCCGATTCCATGCTGTCCTGGCCACCCGGATACCGGGAATCCGATGGCGTCTGGGCGCCGCACTGGTACGGAGACGTGGCACAATCCACCGGATTCCGGCCGTATCGCCCCAGGACAGTGGAACTGCCCGACCCACACTGCCGCCTGCGCGAGGGCTCCACGGAAGCATACCGGTGGCTCCGCGGATTCCGCCTGGGCTGAGCCCGAACTCCCCTTTGCCAGCGTGAATGGACATGATGGGGTAACATCGCAAAGCCGGATTTACGGTAAGGATGCGACCCTGTGAGTAGCGACCGGATCAGCCTGACTCGCCCCGACGACTGGCATGTGCATTTGCGCGATCATGCCGCGCTGGCGACTACCGTTCCCGACACGGCCCGCTGCTTTCGCCGGGCCATCGTCATGCCCAATCTGAAGCCGCCGGTGACGACGGTGACGGCAGCAAGCGAGTATCGCGACAGAATTCTGGCGGCAATCCCTCCCGGCGGCAGTTTCGAGCCGCTGATGACGCTGTATCTGACAGATGATCTGGCGCCGGCGGAAATCGACCGGGCCGCGGCAACGCCCTGGCTTGCCGCCGTGAAATACTATCCCGCCGGCGCGACCACCAACTCCGAATCCGGCGTAACGGCCATCGAGAAAACCTGGCCGGTGCTCGAACGCATGCAGGAACTCGACCTGCCGCTGCTGATGCACGGCGAAGTCAATCATGGCGATGTGGATATCTTCGACCGGGAAGCGGTGTTCATCGACCAGGTCCTGCAGCCGCTGATCCGGCGTTTTCCGGGCTTGCGAGTCGTGCTGGAACATATCACCACCCGCGAAGCCGCCGGGTTCGTGGCGGAAGCCGATGCCAGAATCGGCGCCACGATTACCGTGCATCATCTCCTGTATCACCGCAGCCATATGCTCGCCGGCGGCATTCGTCCGCATTTGTATTGCCTGCCGATTCTCAAGCGCGATGCGCATCGCGACGCATTGCGGGCAGCCGCCACCAGTGGCAACCCGCGCTTTTTTCTCGGCACCGACTCGGCGCCGCACACGGTGGGCGAAAAGGAAAGCGCCTGTGGCTGTGCCGGCGTGTATACAGCGCCGGCGGCGCTTGAACTCTATGCTGAAGTATTCGAGGAAGAACAGGCGCTGGACCGGCTCGAAGCCTTCGCCGCCTTCCACGGGCCGGATTTCTATGGCCTGGAGCACAATACCTCCCGCCTGGAACTCGTGCGGAATGACTGGAAGGTTCCCGAACGCTACCGCTTCGGCGCAGCCGAAGTGATTCCGGTGCGGGCGGGAGAAGCCGTCCGCTGGAAGCTGGCGGGCGGCGCGTGAAAAACCGGTTTCGCGGATTTCTGCCGGTGGTGGTGGATGTGGAAACCGGCGGCTTCCAGGCAAGAAAAGACGCCATACTCGAAATCGCCGCGGTAACGCTGTGCATGGATGCGGAGGGCATGCTGCAAACCGACCAGCATTGTTTTCATTCCATCATCCCCTTTGCCGGCAGCAATATCGAAGCCTCGGCACTCGAATTCACCGGTATCGACCCAAACGACCCGGCCCGGCAAGCCATCCCGGAAGAAGAAGCCTTTCGCGATGTGTTCAAACTGGTGAGAAAAGCCGTCAAGACCCAGGGCTGCACCCGCGCCATCCTCGTCGGCCATAACGCGCATTTCGACCACGGCTTCGTTTACGCCGCCAGCGAACGCCACAATCTCAAGCGCAATCCTTTCCACCCTTTCAGCGTCTTCGACACCGTCACCCTCGGCGGCCTGGCATACGGTCAGACCGTGCTAAGACGAGCCTGCGAGGAAGCCGGCCTGGAATTCACCTGCGCCAAAGCCCACAGCGCCAGCTACGACGCCGGCAAAACCGCCGAACTGTTCTGCCGGATCATCAACCGCTGGCGGGAGCTAGGAGCCTGGAAATAACAGTTTGTGTGTACGGAATTCTCAGTTTTAATCGCTGCGATAGTTATCAAGCAGCTTCCTCAATTCCGTCTCGGTAGAAATGACGATCTTATTGGAGAAAAGATCAGGTGCGAGTTCGTCCTTGTTGTAGCCAGTCGGCCTGTGCGACCTGGCGCCGACTATCCAGGATGCTTCCGGGCGTCGAGGGCCTAACTTTTGACCAACATCTTTGGCTTCAATCCCCAGGTATTTGGCTAACGCGGTGTACGTACAGCGAATTTTCTGGCCATTCAGGCATTCCAGAATTTCATTGATCGTAAGCTTGGCGGCTCCATTGGATCGCCTGGAATCAGATACTGCCATCGGTTGCGGGTCTCCATGGCGGGAATACAGTGATGGTTTTGCTGTCAGGCGATTGATGATTCCTGTTTCCTTCCCGCCCGACCAGGTCAGGAACAGCCAGTCCGTGGCCCGGGTCATGGCGACGTACAACAGCTCTTCTTCGCTGTCCCAATAGTCATCCACACCAATGACAAAACAGACTCGCTGCTCCAGCCCTTTCATCTGCTTGACGTTGAGAACCTTGACGGAATTGCCGGCAAGAAGCATTTCCTGGTTGCGGTTTTCGCCGCCCTGCACGTGAACGTGGCAGATACCGAACATCGAGAGCGCTTCGAACAACTCGCCGTATCGCTCGACGGCTTTTGCCGGACCGAGGTGGCCAGGATAAACGACGGCGAAATCGCAGGGGTCGAGGCTATTGTTGCGCTGAATCAAATCCTGGATATGCTTGGCCACGAAAGCCATCTCCGCGCTCCTGTCCAAAAAGCGGGCCAACTTCGGCTTCACACCATTTCCCCGCTCACATTCGGCAGGGTCCGGCAGCAGCGAGAGAATGCCCTTGTTCGCACCTGCGCATTGCGTTGCGCCGCTGCGGGCGAAGGCCGACGCAAGAGCGACGATTTGCCGTGTACTACGGTAATTACGATCGAAAACAATGCTGACCCTGCCGTCGTTTCCCCGCCAGGGCTGCGGCTCGATGCCGCAATCCCGCCAATCGAAATTACCGTGACGTCTATAGATCGACTGGCTGCCGTCGCCGACGATCAGCAGATCGCCGTTTTTCGGATCTCTGGCCGCGTGCAGCACCGCCTTGAACCACTCGGGTTCCCAGTCCTGGCATTCGTCGATGAGGATACTGTCGTACTTGTCGGTGCCGAACTCCTCCAGATGCGCGAGAAGTTTCGCGCCGTATGCCCCATCGTTGAACTCGGCAGCGAAACCGAGCCGCTCCCTGACCCAGGCGTGAAAGGTCAGCACGTCGATGTTTTCATGGTCCTCAAGCACTTTGGCCATATACAGGCTGAGCGCGCGATTGAAACAAAGCACCAGGATCGCCTGCGCCGGATTGAGCATCGCCAGCCAGCGCGCCCGGGCGATCAGGATCATCGTTTTGCCCGAGCCGGCTACGCCGAAAAGAATACGGTGGCCAGCACCGATATGATGCCGTGCGACATTCTCCTGCGCCTGGCTTAGCGCGCGCAGTTCATCGAGAGCGTCCACCGGTGCAATTCCGGCCAGCGGTTCACCGGCGCGCGGGCGGGGCGCGGGAGCGAGGCGCGATTCCGGGTGGACGATGCCCCGCATCAGGTCCATTTTTCCGGCAGTCAGCGCTAGGCTCGCTTCCTCGTCGGCCGAGAGCGTCCGCTCCAGAAGCCCAGGATCGACTTCCCAGCGATCTATTTCGGATTTATAGACGACCCGGCGGTTTTTGTTCGTCAGGACTTTCTTGCGCTGCTGCTCGAAGGAGTCGTCCCCGGCGGTTTCCGCCTCGCTTCTCCCGATGTTGGTGAACGCCACAGCGCCATCGAACAGCGCGCCGACTTTTTTCGCCGGTATTCCCAGAGCTGCATGCCGCCTCTTGAGTTGCTGGCGAATCTCACGAATGTACTTGCCCAGTTGTTCGAATGGCGCCTCAACTTCTGCTGGCCCCGCACTGAACCGGTACACCACGATGCTTCGGACATCCCCGCCCTTACCTTTGCCAGCCGGTCGAATTTTCTCGATCCGGTTCAGCGTCCAGCCCTTGACCTCCAGTACGAACAAGCCCCGCCTGGGATGCAGCAATATGAAGTCGGGCCGATACGGGCGTTCCTCGTCTTCAGCTTGGAGAATTTCAGGCTCGTGCCAGACCTGCCATTCGTCATCGAGCGAACTGGCCAAGAGATCGTATATCCGAGCTTCCGCGCTGTTGCCGCTTGGTCTTTCGCCATGAATCAGCGCCATATCGAAACTCTTCGTCTAGGAGCCTGCGCCGTAGGAATTCGCGAAAGCGAAAATTCGCTATCGCCGCGCCGCTGGCTGATCGATTGAGGCGAATATTGGTGGATATGCAACGAAATCGAGCGGCCAGGGGCGCGGATGAGAGCGGATTTGCAGCCGTGAATTCCTACGGCGCAGGCTCCTAGCGCTACAAGTCGGATTCGCTGATTGGCGCAAGCTTCATCGGGTGCGCCTGCGTTCCGCGTTTCAATGCCCTGTTTCCGTGTACAGGCACGGAGAGCCGCACATCCTCACCCGTTCGGGTAAAAAATATGGTGACTTCCGTTGATTCTCCTCAATAGCCAGCCCCTGGATTCGAGTAACCGGTAAAACCTTTTGCCGCTAACCGATTTCATACGGCTATTTCAAGCACTCTGGCATTAGCGGAATCGGCAGCCGCCTTCACATCGACCGACAAGCATCCTTCTATTGCTTCATAAAGGTTCGAAAGCAACTCCTCAAACGAATCGCCTTCGGTGACGCAACCGGGAATGGAAGGAACTTCGGCCCAGTATCCGCCCTCTTCCGCTTCATGCACAACAATCTTGATTTTCATGATTCGTTATCGGGCAACTACCCGGATTCTTCGGCAACCTTGTCGAGCATGGGTTGCAGTTCGCCCTTCTCGTGCATCTCGGTGACGATGTCGCAGCCGCCGACGAGTTCGCCTTCGATGAAGAGTTGCGGGAAGGTGGGCCAGTTGGAGACCTTGGGGAGATTGGCGCGAATTTCCGGGTTGCCGAGCACGTCGACATAGGCGAAGCGCTTGCCGCATTGCATCAGCGCCTGGGTGACCTGGGCCGAGAAGCCGCATTGCGGCATCTGCGGGCTGCCCTTCATGTACAGCAGGATGCTGTTGTCGCTGATCTGGTCCTTGATGGTCTGCTCGATGCTCATGATGGTTCGCCTTGCCTGGGGATGAAGAAAAGCCGAGTGTACTAGCTGTGCCCTGATTTGTCATGGCAACAGCGGCAGTTGTCAAACCAAAGTGGAAATGTCCCCTTTTCTCCAAAGTAGAGATGTCCCCTTCGGCCTTGCGCGGAGGGAGCGTAGCGACCGGAGCGCAAGGCCGCGCCGCGGCTATCCGGCGGCCGCCTCCGCGCCGGTCTTGAGCGGACGCCGCCAGGGGTGGTCCGGCGGCGGCTTCCAGTCCGGCCGGCATTGGTTCCGGCAGGGGCATTCAGGGCTTCAGGAAGTTCCATCAGATACCTTTCCTGAAGGGAATGCCCGATCGGGAGGGAGACCCGCTGAAAGGACATTTTTCGCCGATGGGGACTATGTGGGCTTCACCGGCTGGCCCGGAATGAAAGCGAGCATCAGCAATGACGGCTGGATGGGCATTGCCCCCTCGAACCAGCCAATCACCATGCGCAGCCTGGATTTCTGGCGCTGTGAGAACGACCTGATACGGGAAAACTGGGTATTGGTGGACTTGCTGTCAGTCTATGACCAGATCGGTGTCGACGTGTTTTCGCGGATGCGGGAATACGTTCAACCACTGTAGCCAAAGCCGCCGCCGCCGGGAGTGGCCAGGTGGAGGCGGTCGCCCAGGGCTACCTTGAGCGTGCATTTGGCGGGTATCGGCTTGCCGTTGAGATGGTTTTCTCCTGTCCGGCCCGGCTTGCCGCCGTGCAGGCCCCAAGGGGGGACTTTGCGGCGCTCGGTGAGCAGGCTCAGGGACGCCGGCGCCAGAAACTCGTATTCGCGCACCAGGCCGTTGCCGCCGCGATGGCGGCCCTCTCCCCCGCTGCCCGGGCGCAGGGCATAGCGCAATACCCGCAGGGGATAGTGCATTTCGACGCTTTCCACCGGGGTGTTGAGGGTATTGGTCATGTGGCTGTGGCGGGCGTCGGTCCCCGGCCCGTTGGGGCCCGCGCCCATGCCGCCGGCGAGGGTTTCATAATAGTCCCAGCGGGGGGCGGTGGAGGACCCGGCATTGCCCATGGCCACATTGTTCATGGTGCCCTGGCTCGCGGCCGGAATCCGCTCCGGCAACGCCTGGGCCAGCGCTCCGAAGATCAGGTCCACCAGGCGCATGGAAGTTTCCACATTGCCCGCCGCCACCGCCGCGGGAGAACGGGCGTTGAGCACCGAGCCCTTGCGCGTGATCAGGCTCAGGGGCCGGAACAGGCCGTCACAAACCGGAACCCGGGGCGGAAGCAGGCAGCGGAAACAATAGTAGGCCGCCGCCGCGACCACCGGTTCGGGACAATTGAGATTGCCGCGCACCTGGTCGGCGCTGGCGGAAAAATCGAGTTCGGCGCTGTCGTCGCCGAGGCGCAGCGTGACTTCCAATGGCACCGGACTGTCGCTGAAACCGTCGTCGTCGAGATAATCGTGAAATGTGTACTCGCCCGGCGCCAGCTCTGCCAACGCCCTGCGGGACAACCGCTCGGCATAGTCATTGAGTTCGGCGATGCCCGCCAAATACCGCCCGCTGCCGAGTGATTCCAGCAATTCCCCCAACCGCCGCGCGCCCACCTCATTGGCGCCCGCCTGGGCGGCGAAATCGCCTCCGGGCCCGTGGTTCGATCCGGGCAGAACAACCTCCCGCCGCAGTTTTCCGGCCCGGTACAACAGCGTCGGGGGGATGATCTGACCCTCTTCCGCAAGGGTTTCCGAAAGCGGCATCGAACCCGGAGTATCGCAGCCGATATTGGCGTGATGGGCGCGATTGGCGGCAAATCCGGCAAGCCGGCCCTGATGGAAAACCGGCGCCACCAGGGTCACATCGGGCAAGTGGGTGCCGCCGAGATAGGGGTCATTGAACACGAGCATGTCGCCTTCGGCCCAGTCGAAGCGCCCCACCACATCACCCATGGCGTAGGCCATGCTGCCGAGATGCACGGGAATATGGGCTGCCTGGGCAAACAACCTGCCATCCGCGTCGAACAGCGCGCAGGAGAAATCGAGGCGGTCCTTGATATTGGGAGAAAAAGCCGCCCGCCGCAGCACCACCCCCATCTCGTCGCAAATGGCGGCAACCCGGCTGGCAAACAGGTTCAGTTCGACTACGTTCATTCGTTTTTCGTCAATTTTCACTATCGGTATTCTCATCCGCGCAACGATAATAATTCGTCGGGTCTATATGACGAAACAGCGCGGTTTCGATTTGTCGGAGCCAGGCTTCCTCATTTGGATGCTGTAGCGCCACCACGCCGTTTCGGGTTCGGGTTTCCCGGGCGAAAAGAGCTTCGTCGGGATAGAGCTTGAGGGCGTTGCGGAAATAGTCCGCGGGCATGCGGAACAGGCCGCTACTCACGGAATGAAGTCGCCGGGGGTCGAGGCGGTGGAACACCTGCTCGAACAGTTCCCCGCAGGCGTCCGGCTTCATATCCGGCAGCAGCGGCTCGAAGCGCAGGGCAACCGGCCAGCCGGCTTCCTGCAGCCGCCGGAGAGCGGCCAGCCGCTTGTCGATCGCCGGGACGCCATGCTCCCAGCGCGCCGCCGCGGCATGGGTGGTGAAGCTCATGGCGATGATGCAATTCGGAATCGGCTCCTGCTTGAGCAAGCCGCCTATCTGGGTGCTCTTGGTGCGCAATTCGAGGATCGCCCGGGACCGCGCCGCGAACCAGGGAACAAAGTACTCGGCAAAACCGCTGACGGGCTCGAATGCAAGGCTGTCGCAGTCGTAGCCACTGTAGAAGACCTGCCCAGCGCCGGACGCGACCTCTCCGGCGCCAGTGGGCAGATGTACCACCCCGTCATCCTGCGCGGAGTCGCAGGATCTCGTTGGGAGAGTACTGCTTGAGATTCTGCGACTGCGCGCAGAATGACAGCTATTCCGATGGATGTCCTCTTTTGGGAGGGGCGGGTCGGAAAGCGTCTGCTCGATCGCCGCGGCGAAATCTTCATAGTTGACGAACAGCACGCAGTGGGCGCTGCGGTACATGCCTTGCAGGAAACAGTAACGGCAGTCGTAAATGCAATTGAGCATGTGGGAAAAGTAGTGGCTGCCGGCGGCGTCGAAGCCATAACCTCCCGGTGCGGGCAGTACCTTGCCACCGTGCTTGCGGGCGAGAATCAGGGCGGGATTTTCCTTTTGCAGGCGAAAATTCTGGGACTTGCGGTTGAAGATTTCGCCGTAGCGTTCACATTCGATCTGCGGCAGGTCCCGGTAGCGGCGAAGAATCGCATGGGTTCTGGGGTGGTCCCGCACCGCCGATTCAAAATAGATGGCCGAGAACATGGGTATCGCCTTCAGGAAGCCGACTCTTTCGAACCCGTTCCTCCGGGCGCCACAGCCCCGGCAAGTTCGGCTTCCAGCGCCGCCATCAGCGCACCGGCATTGTGATAGCGCTTGCTCGCCAGCACTGCGATTTTTTGCTCCAGGCCGAGGGCGGTGAAGCGACGGCAAAGCTTTGCCAGGGCAGACTTGCGGGTGACGCTGAAATGGTACTTTCCCAGCAACTGCCGATACTCTGTGGGCAGGCTGTGCCAGCGGACGAATCGGGAACCACGCTCGCGCAAATGGGCCACCAGCGTGCGAATTTCGGATTCCCGGGCGCCGAATCGCAAGGGAACCTGCCCGCGCCTGAAGCCGGCAAGCGGATGTTCCGGGTTGTCTGACACGATCTTGTAGACAAGAACCAGGTCCGGGGCGACCAGACGGCTCGCGGCGGCGAAGAAACCGGCCGCCTCCATGTCATAGGCGGCGTCTTCCGCATAATCGGTTTCCGCTTCGCTGACGGTGATCAGATTGCCGCCCGGCAGTTTCAGGCCTGTCGGCGATGGCCAATGCCGCTTTCCGGTTGACCGATCTTCTATCCGATGAATCAGCAGCCCCGTTCCCACCGCGGCGGCGCCATGCCCTGCAATCCCGAGGTTCAGCCACGCGCATCCGGGGCGCCGTTCATGCAAACAGCGCACTCCCGCCGCCGCCCGTTCGACTCCTGAACCCGTCACCACCAGCGACAATCCGTCTTCATTCCCATACCAGGGGAACTCGCCCCGGGGCAAATTCTCCGCAAGCCCGAACCACTGAATCAACCGCTCCGCCTCAAGGCGGTGGGCCACGGCCAGGTTGACAGTGGCGCCATTTCCCTTTGAAGCTGTGAGTGGCCGGTGTTCAGACATGGCGTTCATTAGCCATGGGGCAGTCATCCCCCCGGGAGATTCTGCGACTACGCTTCGCTGCGCGCAGAATGACAGGTGGAGGGCTTCGCTCCGCGCAGAATGACAGGTGGTTGTTACTCATGCGATAAGGCTCCAAACTCCTCCATAACTTCCAGATTGCCGCGCTTTCTGGCGCCGTTGATCAATATCCGGCATTTCTCCCGCAAAGTCGCCTCCGCCGCTTTCCGCTGCTCGCCATCCAGTCCATTTCCGGCCAACAAGCCGCGCAGCGCCCGCGCCCGGAACCGGTCCATCCCCCAATGCCGGCGCGAAAGCTGGTCATCATGCCCCCCGTACTTGCGCAGCAGCGGCTCATCAACATAGAGCACCGGGTATCGACTACAGATGCGCAGCCAGAGATCATAATCCTCGCAAGCCGGCAGGTCTTCGTTGAAACCGCCGACTTCGTCCAACAGGCTCTTCTCGACCACCGCCGCGGACGGAGAAATCACGCATAGCGGCAGGCAATGCTCGAATAGCCACCCGCCCCGTTTGCGATGCCGGTCAGCCGGGTTCGCCCTGCGACCGTTGCGAATCCAAATCTCGTCGCTATGGATCAGCCGATGCCCGGGATTTTGCGCCAGCGCATCGAACTGGACCCGTAGCTTTTCAGGCAGCCATTCGTCGTCGGAGTCGAGCAAGGCGATCCAGTCGCAGCCGCAATGGCGAATCCCGAGATTGCGCGCCGCGCTGACGCCGCGATTTTCCTGTCGCAAGTAGCTGACTCCGGGGTAGCCCGCCACCAGATCGGCGGTGGCGTCGCTCGAACCGTCATCGACCACGATTAGCTGCTGAGGCGGCAAGCTCTGGGCAAACACCGAATCAAGCGCCCGCCCCAGCGTATGCGCGCGATTGAAAGTCGGAACAACCACTCCCAGCGATATTGGCACGTCCCCCCTCCCTCATTTTCCCGAAGAGATCCCGCGGGCCCGCACGACGCGAGTCGCCATTGGCTGGCGGGGTGTTCAGCGGGCGTACGAGGCAGGAAGCCGAGCCCGAAGCCTACAGGGATGTATTCACGGCGTCCGCTGAACACCCCGCCAGCCAACGGCGATGGCTCGAAGCCACAAGCCTCAGCGATATCTCGCCAACTCCTTTCTCGCGATGACGCGGCGGTGGACTTCGTCCGGGCCGTCGGCGAGACGCAGGGTGCGCTGGGCTGTCCACAGCGAGGCCAGCGGGAAATCCTGGGATACCCCGGCGGCGCCGTGCATCTGGATGGCGCGGTCGATTACCCGCAGGGCCATGTTGGGCACCGCCACCTTGATCTGGGAAATCGCATCCCTGGCGGCCTTGTTGCCTATGCTGTCCATAAGCCAGGCGGCGCGCAGCACGAGCAGGCGGCACATTTCGATTTCGATCCGGCTGTCGGCGATGATGTCATAGTTGCCGCCAAGCTCGGCGAGGGGCTTGCCGAAAGCTTCCCGGCTGACCGCTCGCTCGCACATCAGGTCCAGGGCCCGCTCCGCGGCGCCGATGGAGCGCATGCAGTGGTGGATGCGCCCCGGCCCGAGCCTCCCCTGGGAAATCTCGAAACCGCGGCCGCGGCCGAGAATGATATTGCTTTCGGGAACCCGCACATTGTGAAACTTGATGTGCATGTGGCCATGTGGCGCATCGTCATGGCCGAAAACGCACATGGGCCGCACAATCTCCACGCCAGGGGCGTTCTTTGGCACCAGAATCTGGGACTGCCGATTGTGGCGGGGCGCGTCCGGGTCTGTGACCACCATGACGATCATGATCTTGCAGCGTTCGTCGCCGGCGCCGGAGATATAGAATTTCTCGCCGCTGATTACCCATTCATCGCCGTCGAGCACCGCCCGGGTGGAAATATTGGTGGCGTCGGAAGAGGCCACGCGGGGCTCGGTCATGGCGAACGCCGAGCGGATTTCCCCGGCGAGCAAGGGTTCGAGCCACTCCTTTTTCTGCCTTTCGGAGCCGAATCGCTCGAGCACTTCCATATTGCCGGTGTCCGGGGCGCTGCAGTTCATGGATTCCGAGGCGAGCCGGCTGCGGCCCATGATTTCGGCAAGATGGGCGTATTCGAGATTGCTGATGCCGGCCCCGCCCTGGCTTTCCGGCAAAAAGAAATTCCACAGTCCCTGATTCCGGGCCTCATGCTTGAGTCCGTTGAGGATTTCATCCTGCCGCGGGGTGTGGGACCAGCGTTCGCCCACATCGATTTCCGCCAGATATTCCGGCTCCGCGGGCGCCACCTTGTCTTCCACAAAGCGGCGGATCTTTTCGCGGATTTCGATCAGTTCTTCGGAAAGTCCGAGATTCATCTTGCTGTCTCCTGGGAGGTTCGCGACTCAGGCAATGACGCCGCCGCCGTCCACGACGAGGGTTTGTCCGGTGGTGAAATTGCCTGCGGCGGAAGCGAAATAGACTGCGGCGCCGGCGATTTCGTCAGGCTCGCCGATACGCCCCAGGGGATACTGCCCCACAGTGGACTGGTAGATTTCCGGATTGTCCCACAGGGCCCGGGCGAACTCGGTCTTCACCAGGCCCGGGGCGATGCAGTTGACCCGCACATTGCGCGGCCCCCACTCCACCGCGAGATTGCGGGCGATCTGCATGTCGGCGGCCTTGGAGATGGCATAGGCGCCGAGCACTCCCGAGCCCTTCAGGCCGGCAATCGACGACACGATGATCACCGAGCCCCCGCCATTGTCCGCCATGCCCGGGATCACCATGCGGCAAAGCCGGTGGATGCTGCCGATATTGGCGTGCATGACCTTGTCGAAGGCGGCGTCGGGGATATCCTGGGAAGACCCGAAATGCGGGTTCAGCGCCGCATTGCAGACGAGCACGTCGATGCGGCCATAATGTTCCCGGGCGCCGTCGGCGAGAACCTGCAAATTCTCGGCGTAGTTGATATTGCAGGGAATGGCCAGGGCGTCGCCACCCTGGTCGCGGATGGCGGCCGCCACCGGCTCGCAGGATTCGAGGCTGCGGCTGGAAACCACCACTTCTGCTCCATGTTCGGCATAACGCCGGGCGATGGCCTCGCCGATCCCCCGGCTGGAACCGGTAATCAGGGCGACTTTGCCGGTCAGGTCAAATAAGCTCATGGGTCTGTCTCATTAGTTGCGGTTCGATCGGGTTGCAGGTAATCGCGATGGCCCTTGGAGATGGAAGTGCCGCCGTCCACCGGAATTACCGCGCCATTGGTGTAGGCTCCGGCGCGGGAGGCCAGATAGGCGATTACGCCGACGATTTCCTCGGCTTGGCCGATACGCCCGAGGGGGCAGTCGGCTTCGATATCGGCCAGGTAGTGTTCAAACACGTGGCGCGTCATGCGCGAGGCGAAAAAACCCGGCGCCACGGCATTCACGGTAATGCGCCGGGGGCCGAGTTCCACCGCCAATGCCCGGGTGAGATGATGAAGCGCGGCCTTGCTCGCCGAATAGGCAAAGGTGGGCACCCGCTGCACAACGGGCACATGGAGTCCGTCCATGGAGCCGATATTGATGATTCTTGCCGGGTTGTCCGCCTTCGCGGCCTGGGCCAGCAGTGGCGCGAGTTCCCTGGTCAGGGAGAACTGGGCATTGACATTGGTGTCCATGACCTTGGCGAAGCCGGTGTCGGGATAATCTTCGAGCCGGGCGCCCCAGTTGGTGCCGGCGTTGTTGACCAGCAGAAACAGCGAACCGAAGCGCTGTTTGACTTCTTCGGCCAGACGCGGGCGATGCTGTGGGTCGGTGATGTCGAATGCGATGGCTTCCAGGGCGGGATAATCCGCCAGTTCTCCTTTCGCCTCGTCGATTTTTTCTGCAGAACGCGAGGCGATGATGACCCGGACGCCGTTCTGCAGCAGCCCTCGGGCTATTTCCAGACCGATGCCGCTGCTGCCGCCAGTGACCAGGGCGGTCTTGCCTGAGAGGTCGAACAGGTTGGAAATAGACAGATTTTGGCTCATCTTCGCTCCGGTTTGGGGGAGCGAATGCTAGCACATGGTGGGCTGTGGTGTTGCGGGGCATCGCCACTTC
This sequence comes from Pseudomonadales bacterium, assembly GCA_022827425.1. GTDB lineage: Bacteria > Pseudomonadota > Gammaproteobacteria > Pseudomonadales > Pseudohongiellaceae > UBA9145. The sequence continues at coordinate 29,755 of JAJDSZ010000086.1, forward strand.
CCGACAGCGGACTGCGACAGCCAGGGCGAAACGGAGTCGCAGAATGACGGGAAGGGGTGGGGTCAGAAATCGATGGGGAAGTCCTCCAGGAGTTCAAGGTCGTCAAGGATTAGCGAGTCTCCCACGCGGAACTGGAAGAAGCTGTTGTCGACTTCGAGATTGAACAGGCTGCGGTTGCTCAGGGCGGCTTCCAGCAGGATGATGACGCAGAATGCGGCGACGATGGTCAGCAACAGGCTGTGTCGATTGCGCAGGATGTGTTTTTTCATGACGAATTTTTCCCTCAATCGTTGAAGCGGCGCATGAATGCGGCGCCAGCGAGCAGTACGCCGCCGAGAATCAGCGCCACGAGCATGTCATAGCTGAACAGGGTTGACGATACGTCGCTGTAGCCGAAAACCAGCGCCCGGGTGGTCCAGTTCATCCAGTAGACGAACCAGATGCTGTCGAGCAGCCAGACTTCCAGCAGGGCCAGGACGAAAATACTGCCCAAGGCCCATAGGAATGGCACCCGCCTCGAATAGGCCGAGAACAGCAGGAACCAGCCTATTATCGGCAGCATCAGCAAGCCATTGAGCCAAGTGAAGCACCAGAACAGCACCGAAGCGTCCAGAGCCAGCAGCAGCGCCCTGCCCGCGGCAAAGCCCGCGCCAGCATCGGCCATGGCGGGTGCGAGATAAAGCAGCGGGCACAGCAGGCAGACCAGCACGAAAGGCACGAAAACCGCGGGAATCACGAAAACCGCGGTGACCGCCCGGGCCATGACCGCCTGCCAGTCGGACACCGGCATCGACTGCCAGAACAGAAAACTGCGGTCCTTGCGGTCCTGGTAGAGGCAGACCGTCAGGTAAATGATCGAAGTGAGGAACATCGCCGGGGCGAAAGGCATGGCTGCGAACAGGGGAAGCGCCACCGCCGAGCGGAGGGGCGGATTGCCCAGCATGCTTCCTGCCCAGAGCAGGGCGGATTGCCCCAGATTCTGCAGCGGCCCGAGCACGAGCAGCAAGAAGACCAACAACAGCATCAGGCTGACCACCGTGGGGGTAATCCACAATAGATTGCGGTGCTCCCACACTTCCTTTTGCAGCAGGGCGCCAAAGCGCATCATTTCAGATTTCATGTTGGTTTCCCCTGGTTTGTCTGCCCTTCTCTCCCGCCAGCCTGGCGACGAACAGGTCGGCCACCGCCGGCGTTCGCACCTCGCCCAGGGCTTCGAGTTGCTGCCTTGCCATGCCATCGTAGATGCAAACGAGCTTGCCAAGCAGTTCCCGGCTGTGCATGGGCCCGAGCCGGCGGGCCGCCTCGCGCTGTTCCGGGTCCACCGCCACCTCCGCGTATAGTTCGGCCATTTCCCGCAGCGACAGGTCGAGCACGATCCGGCCCTTGTCGATGAACAGCAGATGGGTCAGCAGGTGTTCGATTTCCTCCACCTGGTGGGTGCTGATGATGATGGTGCGGCGGCCGTCGTAATAGTCGTTGAGCAGGCGGTCGTAAAAAGTCTTGCGGTACATGATGTCCAGACCCAGAGTGGGCTCGTCGAGCACGAGCAGGCTGGCATCGATGGCCATGACCACCGACAGGTGCAACTGGGTCACCATGCCCTTGGACAGTCCCCGGATTCGCTTGTCCGCGGGAATCTCGGTGGTGGACAGCAGTTTTTCCGCTCGGCGCCGGTCGAAGCGGAAATGCACCCTCTCCACATGATCGAGCAGTTGCCGGCTCGTCATCCAGCACGGCAGAATGCCCACGTCTGCGATGAAGCAAACTTCATCCATCAAGCGGTGCCGGGCGGCCCTGGGGTCCATGCCGGCGATTTCGAGATCGCCCTGAACGTCGATCAGGCCGAGCAGGGCCTTGAGCGCGGTGGTCTTGCCGGCGCCATTGGGACCAATCAGTCCGCTGATGGAGCCTGTGGCGATATTCAGTTCCACGCCGTCAAGCGCCCTGAGCTTACCATAGGACTTGCGCAGACCCCGGGCCTTGACGATGTTTTTTCTTTGCCTTTCCCTTACTTCCTTCCCGGCCGCAGCGCCGGGCTCCGTTTGCCGATCCAACAAATTGTTTTCCATGAATCTTTACCCCTCGGTTTTTCCGGAGCGGGGATTTTGCGGCAAATCCGCAAGCCTGAGCCCGAGACGATCGATCCGCTCGACCATTGCCGGCCACTCCCGATCCAGAAATCGTTTTCGTTCGGCTTCGCGCAGGCGCTCCCTGGCGCCGGCGGCCACATACATGCCGAGCCCTCGCCGCATCTCAAGCAGTTGTTCGTCCACCAGCATCTGCCAGGCCCGGGATACCGTAATCGGATTGACGCGCAGGTCATTGGCGATCTTGCGCACCGAGGGCGCCGCCTCGCCTTCCGGCCAGTCGCCATCGAGAATCCGCTCGGCGGCCCGGTCCCGCAACTGCCGGTAAATCGGTTCCCTGCTGTTCCAGTTTCCCTGCAAGGCCATATTCCCGCTATAGTGTTATACATAACTATAACACCATATCACGGAGATGCAAGCACTTTTTTTGGTTTTTTTTGACTCAATCCGAGGGGTTGGGTCTGCCGTCGTCGACGGTGAGGGGGTTGAGGTAGGCGCCGTCGGTGATGCCGGACTTGCGCATGGCGATGCCAGTGAGGCATTCTTGGACGATGCGGCCGGAATTCATGACTGTGGTGTAGCCCGGGTCCACCAGTGGGTTGAGTTCGACGAGTTCGAATCCCACCAGGTTCTTTTCGGTGCATAGCGCGCGCACGAGGGGGAAGACTTCCCGGGTTGTCAGGCCCGCGGGTTCGGGCGTGCCGGTGCCGGGGGTGTAGGCCGGGTCGAGCACGTCGATGTCGAACGACACATAAAGATGCTCGGGGCCGTCGTTGGCCTCGGCGATGATGCGCTCCATCACCGCGGGCCAGCCGTCGCGTTCGATTTCCACCATGGTGTGGTAGCGCATGTTGTTCTCGCGCATCCACTCGAATCCTTCCGGCCCGGGCCAGTAGCCGCGCAGGCCCACCTGGATGTAGTTCCGGCCGAGGATGTGGCCTTCCTCGATGAGCTGGTACACGGGCTGGGCGTGGGAAATCAGATGGCCGGAGTAGCCGCCGCCGGCGGCGTCGTAGTGGGCGTCGAAATGAATCACGCCGACGTTTTCCTTGCCGTAGACATCGGCGACGCCGGCCACGTCGGGATATTCCAGCGAATGGTCCCCGCCGATGACGAAGGGAATCGCGCCGGTTTCGGCGATTTCCCGCACCATGGCGCGAACATAGGGCACGCTGCGCTCGACGCTGAACCGGTCGATGGGCGCATCGCCGTAATCCACGGCTACGAGTTCATTCTTCCAGGCGATGCCGGTGTGCATGTGTGGCAGGTCGCCGCCGCCGAACCGGCCCCAACTATGGCGCAGGGCGCTGGGCCCCTGCCCCGCGCCGCGAAAGCCGACCCCCATGTCGATCTCGGCGCCCATGATGGCCACGTCGACTTCGCCCGCAATCAGGTCTTGCGGGGTGATCGCCACGGGCAACTGGAAGAAACTGAGAACGCCCATGCCGTAGAGCCGGCCCGGATAAATGGGCCCCGGCTCGCGCTCGGGATCGTCCTCGCCGTCGCGAAGCTGGCTCCAGAGGTCGAAGCTCGGGTCTTCGGCGTTGAGTGGAATCGCGCCGTCGTCGCGCTCGAACATACTGGGGGTGAAATCCTGGGCGACGACAAAAAGGATCGGCACGGCGAGAAAGCAGGCGAAGACGATCCGCTCCACGCTGGTTCGGGACAATCTGGACATGGCTCCGCTCCCGGGGTTTGCTTAAAGCGCCGACCGGGCCGGCGCCATTGGCTAACTGCACCTGGTATTCTCTGAAAAACTCCATCCGTGGAGTTTTTCATTATCGCAAAACAAAAGCGTGGTTTTGTTTTTCTGACGAATTCAATGGCTTCACCCATCGAATTCGGCGGCACCTCCATGTGCCGCGGGGAAGCTCTGACTTGATCAGAGCTTCCCTTACAGGCGATATGTTCCCCCAAGGAAGATCATGCGGCCGCGCGGTGTTACCGGATATGCATTCTCGGACATGAAGGGATCAGTGTGGGTCAGGTTATTAATGCCGCCGTACACGGTCAACTCTTCATTAACGACGTAGCGAGCATTAATGTCGTGAATCCAGGTTTCGTCCATCAACACCGAGGGGCCGAACTGGGTGAGATAAGTTTCGATTTCCATCCTGGGCGAACCCAGCAACATTTCGCCGAGATACTGGGATTGCCAGCCGACGCTGAGGTCACCCCAGGTCCAGCCGAGGAAGATGTTGCCCGCCAGTTCCGGGAGGTACAACTCGCCCAGCGCCGGGTCTATCTCAGTCAGGTCGTTCGGGTTGGTAAAGTCGTTATTCGACTTTACTTCGGTGCCGGTGACCGAGATATCAAAGCCGTGGGCACCGATATCGAAGTTGTACGAAGCCGTCAGGTCGAAGCCATCGGTTTCGAACTTGGCGAAGTTGATGCTGGATTGGCGGAAAAATACGAAACCGCCGGCCTGAAGAGATCTCGGGTCCGGGTTTCGTTCGATCCGATCGCAGAATTCCTGGTTGGGCGTGGCGCTCTGATAGCAGCCATCGACGATGTTCTGGACGGAGACCTCCGAAATCGCGTCCTCGATAGTGATGTCCCAGTAGTCCAGCGTCAGGGTGAATCCCGGCAGAAAGGAGGGCGAGAACACGAAACCGTAGGTTATCGTATCTGCGGTTTCTTCTGTCAGATCGCGGTTGCCGCTGGTCTGGCCCGAGAAACGGGCTGTCAGTGGATCGGTCCAGTTGTATACGCCGTCGTCACCCGTATAAACGACACCGATACGATCAAACTCCGCGCTGCAGTTGGCCAGACTTGCCTCGGCCTTGTCATTGAAACCATCATCCCGCAAGCCCTCGATGGTTTTGATGTCGCAAGGGTCTGTCGGTCGCGATGTGGTGCCGACGACGGGGCCGAACAACTCGGTGATATTCGGTGCCCTCACCGCTTGGGAAACGCCGCCGCGGAAGGAGATATCCTCGATCGGCGCCCAAATCAGATTGAGCTTCCAGGATTCGGTGTTGCCGATGGTTGAATAATCCGAAGCCCGGGCGGCCACGTCGACCGTAAATTCCTCAAAGCCCGGCTGGTTCGCCAAGATGGGAAGGGAAACTTCGACAAAGACATCGGTGGCGTCGTATTCGCCGGTTTCGTTGTCACGAATCACCGTGGGGTCGAACACCAGCGAGCCATTCATTGGAAGGCTCTCACTGTTGCCTTCCACAGTGCTTATGAGCGTGCCGGCGGGGTAGGGCGAACCCGGGGGAATCGCACCGCGCTGCCACGGGTCGACCTTCGCTTCGGAAGATTCTTCGCGGTATTCAAAGCCTGCGGCGAAGCCCAACGGTCCACCGGGCAACTCGAACCAGTCGGCGCTGTCACCGATCACCGTGCCCGACAGCACAAACTGATCGATTGAAAGTTCATTCCATGCGTCGTAAGTCACAAAATCTATGGCTTCCTGGCTCACTCCGTCCTTGCCGGCCCACAGGTTCAGCGGTGCGCAGTCGCCGCTCCCTGGCGTGTACGAATAGTAGCCGGGATTCCAGCGGGGAATGTCGAAAGGCGTTTTCGTCGCTGGCGCATCGGGGTACACATCGGCGCGGCAGGCGGGCTGGCCCGTATCAGGATCGGTGACCGCGTCGAAGGCTGCGAGGAAACGGTCGAGGATCACATTTCCAAAGCGGGTGAATTCATAGTCGTAACGACCATAATTGATACTGGTCTCATACTGCCAGCCGTTGTCGAACTCGCCTTCGAGTCCGCCTACCACGCGCCAGGTGTCGCGTTTGTATGTGCCGGTGGAATCGAAATGCAAGGGGTCCACCGTAAGGCCGACGCCGCCGGTTTGCTCCGCCACGCCACGAATGAATTCCGGCAGGAAGGGGTTATCGGACAATCCGGGAAGAATGTCCCAGAACGAGGTGGGGCGCAGTTCGGCGGAGGTTTCCTGGGTCACGTACTTCAGTTCAAGGAAGGCCGTGTCGGAATCGGTCAGATCGTAATGTCCCAGAAGGTTGAGCGAAATCTTTTCATCGGGCAGCACGATATCGTCCAAGCCTTCTTGGGTCGCGTTGTAGCCGTCTCCACCGAAGCTGTTCACATTGTTGGCTATGATGCCGTCCCGAACCGGCAGGACCGTGCCGTCTTCCTGTATGGTCCAGCAGCCGCCGATCACGCCGAACGGAGATTCCGGGCTGGAGAAAGAGGAACTGAAGCCCGTATAGGAATCGAGGCAATCCGGGACGCCGTTACCATTGAGATCAATGGGCGTTTCGGCGCTGAAGCCGCTGAAGTTGGATGCGTTGCCGGGAATTATTTTGCCGTAGCCCGAGGTCAGTCCGAAAGTGCTCAGCGGCCTTTCCGCTCGCGGAAAAGCGTTCGCCGCGCGGCCGATGAGCGCGGTCTCGGCCGCAGTAAGGTTGGGCGCCACTCCGAACTCGTCGGTGTAGTCCGCTATGAAGTCGCTGGCGCTAGTGGGAATATTCAGACCGTAATGGTACCGCCCTGTAGTTGCATAGTCGTAGAAAGTCGCGAAATTGGGCGTATTCGGACCGATGTCGCCTTGCTGGAATCGCAGGTCGGGATTGGGCCAGTTGCTTGAGGAGCCGGCGTACAGACCGTCGCCGCGTTCGTTCACTTTCAAACCCGCGTCCTGGCGCACATCGGCCGCGAAGGTGATGTTGCCGCGGCCATCGGCGAAGTTTTCGCCATAGACGAGGGAAAAGACCCCCTGCTGGGCGTCGCCATACTCTGAGGAGGCGTAGCGGGCGTCGATTTCAAGCCCTTCAAAGTCATCGCGCAGGATGAAGTTGACCACCCCTGACACCGCGTCGGCTCCATACACCGCCGAAGCGCCGCCGGTAAGTACTTCCACCCGCTCAACGAGAGCAGCGGGAATCGAGCCGATATCAACCGCAGAGGATCCTTGCGCCCCCCCCACATGGCGGCGACCGTCAACCAGCACAAGGGTGCGGTTCTGGCCCAGGCCGCGCAAATTGAGCCGGTTACCCCCGGCGGCGCCCCGGTCCACGGAACTTTCCTGAGTCAGGGACGACAGCAAGGCGGGCACGTCGTTGATGACATCCGATAGCGAGAATTCGCCGGAAGCGGCAATGTCTTCCGCCGTGAGCGACTGAACCGGCAGGGCGCCCGTCAGATTGGCGTCGCGGGCGATTCGCGAGCCGGTGACGACGACTTCCTCGATGTTCTCCTGCTGGGCCAGCGCCTGCTGGGTAAAAGCGGCGGTGGCGGCGGCAAGCACGACAGCGCCATGCCTGCGATGGAATGGAATACGGGTTTTCATTTGCTTACCCCTCGTAGCATGAATACTGCTTGTGGACGGTTTTGGCTTGTTGTGCCAAGCCTCTGATTATAAGCGCAACTTCCTGAACTGCAAATTCCATACGCCCCTGGCGCGAAACCGGATCAGGTGCGGCGTTCGAAAAGCATGGCGCCGGTCTTGACAAGGTCTTCGATGGCGGCGTCGCCGAATTCAAATTCCCGGAGGATTTCCCGGCCATGCTCACCGAAGCGCGGCGGCAGACTGCGCAGGGCCCCGGGAGTTCGGGACAGCTTGATGGGGGTGCCCGTCATCCGGTACCAGTCCCGCTCCAGGTTCATCTGCCGGTGCCGGGTGTGGGGATGCCCGACCACCTGGGCGGTATCATGGATCGGGCCCGCGGCGAGGCCGGCCCGGGCGAGGCGGTCGCCGATTTCCCCGCCGTCCAGGCGGATCAGGCGGGATTCGAGTTCCACCTTGAGTTCATCCCGGTGGTTGACCCGGTCGATATTGTCGCGGAAGCGGGCGTCGCCGGCGAGTTCGGGGCAGCCGAGTTCGCGGCAGAGTTTGGCGAAGGCGCGGTTGTTGCCGGCGCCGATGAAGATGTCCACGGTGCGGGTGCGGAAAGTGTCGTATGGGCTGATATTGGGATGGGCGTTGCCGGTGGGCCCGGGAATCTCCCCGGACAACCGGTAGTTGACGATGTGGGGGTGCATCAGGGACACGGCGCAGTCATAGAGGGTCATGTCGAGATATTGCCCTCGGCCCGAGCTTTCCCTTTCGCTGAGCGCCATGAGGATGGCGATGGCGCAGTACAGGCCGGTGCCCATGTCCACCATGGCCAGCCCGTGCCGGGTGGGCCTGCCGCCGCTCTCGCCATTGATGCTGAACCAGCCGGTCATGGCCTGGATGATGGCGTCATAGCCGGGGAATCCGCCCCAGGGACCGTCGTTGCCGAAACCGCTGATGCGGCAATGCACCAGGCGGGGAAAGCGCTCGCCGAGCACTTCCTCGAAACCGAGCCCCCAGCGCTCCATGGTGCCCGGCTTGAAGTTTTCCACCAGCACATCGGCGTCGCGCAACAGGCGCAGCAGCACTTCCCTTCCCGCCGGAATCGACAGGTTCAGCCCCAGCGAGCGCTTGTTGCGGTTCAGGCCGACAAAATAGGCGGCGTCGCCTTCGTGGAAAGGTGGCCCCCAATCCCGAGTTTCGTCTCCCCAGGGCGGCTCGACCTTGATGACCCTGGCGCCATGGTCGGCCAGAATCTGGGTGCAATAGGGTCCGCCTAGCACCCTGGAAAGATCGATGACGAGTTTGCCCGCGAGAGCCCCCGGCCGCCTGGAGTCCATGAATCCGGTCGCCTGTCGAAAATGAGGCACAAGTGTACACGACCGGGCGGCCAACCCAAGGTCATTCCGCGACTTCGCTTCGCTACGCGCAGGCTCCTAGGTATTCTCTGAAAAACAAAAGTGTGGTTTTGTTTTGCTCACGAATTGAATGGCTAGCTCCAGTCACGGAGCATAGCTCCGCGCCGTTGCGGCCGCGCCCGAAGCCGCGCTTCGAAAACGCTTGCCTTCACCCATCCAATTCGGCGACACATCCTTGTGCCGCAGGGAAGCTCTGACTTGATCAGAGCTTCCCTAGCCATATTCATCTAGGACGCCGGCGTCGATGCCGCGCCGGGCGAGGATGTTGCGGAGCTTGCGCAGCGCTTCGAGTTGCACCTGCCGGGTGCGTTCCCGGGTCAGGCCGATTTCCTCGCCGATTCGCTCCAGGGTGGAGCTCTCGTGGCCGTCAAGTCCAAAGCGGCGCCGCAATACTTCCCGCTGCCGGGGGGTGAGTTCCCGCAACCACTTTGTCACCAGATTGCGCAGGCGATCCTTGCCGCACAGCGTTACGGGTTCCGCGCCTTCATGGTCCGGCAGCATTTCCCGCAGAGGGATGCTGACGTCCTCGGCTATTGGGGCGTCCACGGAAAAAATGCCGCAACGAAGCGCCAGCAGCATCTTGACCCGCCGCAGCGGCTTGCCGGTAAACTCGGCAATCTCCTCGGCCGAGGGCTCGCGGAAATTGCGCGCCATGAGCTTGGCCTCGGCATAGCGGCAGCGGCCGATCTCCCGGATGACATGCACCGGCAGCCGGATCGCCCGGCCATGGCGGTGGAGCCCGGTCTCGATATTCTGGCGAATCCACCAGGTGGCGTAGGTGGAAAAGCGAAAACCCCGTTCCGGATCGAATTTCTTCACCGCGTGCATCAGGCCGAGATTGCCTTCTTCGATGAGGTCGCCGAAAGCCAGACCCCGGCTGCGGTAGCGCGCGGCGATTTTCACCACAAGACGCAGATTGCCTTCCACCATGCGCCTCCAGCTCGCCTGCTCGCCCTGCCGCGCCTCCCGGGCGTACTGCACTTCCTGCTCTGCGGTCAGCAGCGGTTTGTAGCCGATTTCCGACAGATAAAGCTGGGTCGGGTCCGCCTCGGGCCGGACTGGCGCCTGTAGCGGGTATTCCACTTCCGGCAGTTCCTCCGGCAGAGCGCCGGAAGTTTCCCGACCGGACAGGGCCTGATGGGTTTCCTTCGCGGGCAAGGTAAATTCCTGCATGTAAAACAGTCCTTCCCGCGGCGGAGTTTGATGCTGCGGGGTATCAGATTAAAAATGGATTGCTTTATGAACCCGGCTTCTGCGAACCGGCGACAGAAGTATAGTCAGCCGGAAAAATTCTGCCATGAAACTGACACAAGATTGTTTTGCCTGATCGGTCCCGGCCCGGGCTTGTAGTCAGAGGGTTGCCCGGAAGCATAAAATAGCGCCTGTTTCCGAATCGGAACTTCGACTCTTGCAATACTGGCGCGCGGAAATCCTGCGGCTGCTCACGGTGCTTGCCGTGGCCGCCCTGATCGGCTGGCTGGCGGGCAATATCCTCCTGACGCTGTTTGCCGGAACCGCGGCCTGTCTAGGGATCAATTACTGGCAGCTCTGGCGCCTGCGCCGCTGGCTCAGGGGCAATCCTTCCGCCACCCAGACCGAGCCGCCGGAATCTCTTGCGCTCTGGGGCGAAGTCTTCGACGGCATTTATCAACTCGTCAGGCAGGAACAGAAATCCCGGGATTATCTCGAAAGCATCATCCGCAAGGCCCAGGAATCCTCATCGGCGCTGGAAATCGCAGTCACCATGATCGACCGGCGTGGCAGCCTCGAATGGTGGAACCAGGCCGCCGCCAGGCTGCTCGGCTTCCAGTATCCCCGGGACCAGGGGCGCCCGGTCACCAATCTCGTGCGCGACCCGCGTTTCGCCCAGTACTTCCATGAGACGGATTACAGCGAACCGCTGAAACTGCCAACGCCCGGCGACGGCTCGCGCACCCTGGAATTCGAGATCGCGCTTTTCGGCGAACGGGAGAGGCTCATGATCGTGCGCGACGTGACCCGCCTGCATCGCATGGAACTGATGCGGGAGGACTTCGTGGGCAATGTTTCCCACGAACTCGGCACACCAATCACCGTAATCAAGGGCTATCTGGAAACCATCATGGAACATGTGCACGAACTCGACGGCAAGTGGCGCAAGCCGCTCGGCCAGATGCTGCAGCAGTCGGCGCGTATGGAAAACATCGTGCGCGACCTGCTCATGCTCACGGCGCTGGAAACCAAGGCCGTGAAGCGCCAGCAAAAACCGTTCCCGTTGGCTCCGCTGATCCGCGAAGTGGAAAGCGATACCGAACAGGTGTACCGGCGCTGCGGCCATAGCTACCAGGCCGAATGCGAGGAGGGCGTCCAGATCGTCGGCGACCGGGCGGAATTGTACAGCGCCCTGTCCAATCTCGCCCAGAATGCCGCCAAGTACACGCCGGACGGCGGCGCAATCCGCATCGAGGCGGCATTCGTCGATGGTGGCGAGGCTTTTGAAATCCGTGTGATTGACAATGGCATCGGCGTGGAAGCCCAGCACCTGTCGCGTCTCACCGAGCGTTTTTACCGAGTCGATGTGAGCCGCTCATCGGAAACCGGCGGCACCGGGCTTGGTCTTGCCATCGTCAAGCACATTCTTCTGCGCCACGACGCCGACCTGCAAATCGAAAGCGAATCGGGCAAAGGCAGTATCTTTGTGTGCCGATTTCCCTCCGAACGCATCCGCGGCGGCGAAAAGACCCGGGCAGTTCACCAGACGCCCTTTCCCGACCAGCCTCCGCAAATCAATGTGCACTGAAATGCGTCACTTCTTTGGCAGGGGCCGACCGATGCCCAGGTTCACGCCGATCACCGTATAGGATACATGCTCTGAAATATTGTTGGCGTGATCGCCGATGCGCTCCAGGGAACGGAATGCCCATAGCACGATCAGCACCGCGCTGACGCTCTCGGGGTTTCTGGTCATATGGGTAACCATGGAGCGAATGGCGCCGTGGTAGTCATTGTCGACCTCCGTGTCTTCGTCGGCGATTGCCGTGGCGGCATCGGTATCCATGCGGGCAAAGGCGTCGAGCACCTGTTTCACCATGGCGAGAACCCGCTCCCCCATGCGGTGGAATTCGCCGAGGTCCACCGGGTCCTGGCCTTCTTCCGCAAGCGCCAGCGCGCTGCGGGCGATCCGGGCGGCTTCATCGCCGATGCGCTCGAGATCGCGCACGGCCTTGATGATGGCAAGCACGAGGCGCAGATCGCCTGCTGCGGGCTGGCGGCGGGCGATGATCAGGCTGCATTCGATGTCGATTTCGCGTTCGAGCCGGTCGATCAGCGCATCGTCGTTGATCACCTGCTGGGCGAGCTGACTGTCGTGCTCCGCCACCGAACGCAGGGCGTCGCCAAGCTGTTTTTCCACCTGGCCGCCCATGCGCAGCATGTGGGTGCGCACCTTCTCCAGTTCATGGCTGAACTGGCGCGAGATGTGGGCTGCGCTGTCTTCGGGAATGTTTGACATGGAAAAACTTCGCTCTTTTTCGGCTGCGCCGACCGGGAACGCGCATCCTGCGAGCTCGTCCCTGCCATCCCTGGCGGGACTGCTGCGGTTTCGCCAAACCCCAGTCTTGCCATCCATGGCAAGCCGTTCGGCCCTAAAAGAGC
>JAJDSZ010000088.1 GCA_022827425.1 Pseudomonadales bacterium
GCGGATGCGCGAGCCGGTGATGACGATCTCGTCGACCACCGGCTCGCCGATGGCGCCGCCGAGAATCGACGACTGCGCCGCGGTTTCCTCGACGTTCTGGTCATCGCCGGAATCGCCGGCCGGCGGTTGCGCGAACGCCGCACCGCAAATCAATGCCAGGCCGAGGCATGGCAAGGTCATCCATTGCAGTGATTTCATTTTCATTCCTTTATCTGGCGGCGCGGCTGCGCCGCGCCGGAGTCATGAGCCGCCGAGAGCAGCGGCGGCTTTGCCATGGCGCGATAATCTATCACAGCAAGTGTGCGGGTTCAGATACATGCAGGCTGCGTTTTCAACTCATCCCGTGATCGTTTCCAGACGTATTCGTTTGCCGCCATGTAGCCGGCGACGCTGCCGCAATCGAAACGGCGGCCGCGGAATCGCAGGGCGAGCACCCTGCCCTGCCGGGCCTGGGATTGCAGGGCGTCGGTGAGTTGCAACTCGTTGTTGCGTCCGGGCTCTGTGACCCGGAGGACGGCGAAAATGTCGGGGGTGAGAATATAGCGCCCGATGATGGCGAGATTACCCGGAGCGTCTTCCGGCGCGGGCTTTTCCACCAGTTGGCTGACGCGGAACAGGCCGGAGGAAATTTCCTCACCGGCGATCATGCCGTAGTCGGCGGTTTCGTGGGCTGGCACTTCCTCCACGGCGATGATGCTGCACTGCTGCTCCGCGAACACCGCCGCCAGTTGCGAGAGTACGCCGGCGTCTTCGGTTACGCAGAAATCGTCGGCGAGCAGCACCGCGAATGGCTCGCCGCCGATCAGGGTTTCGCCGGTGAGGATGGCGTGCCCGAGACCCTGGATGGCGAGTTGCCGGGTCCAGGAAAAACGGCATTCCCGCACCAGGCGACGTATTTCCGCGAGCAGGGCTTCCCGCCCAGAACCGGCGATCTGGCTTTCGATCTCATGGCTGATGTCAAAGTGATCCTCGAGCGCGCGCTTGCCGCGGCCGGTGACAAAGGCCATGTCGGAGATTCCCGCCCGTGCCGCCTCTTCCACGCCGTACTGGATCAGCGGCTTGTTGACCACGGGGAGCATTTCCTTGGGCATGGCTTTGGTCAGCGGTAAAAAACGGGTGCCGTAGCCAGCGGCGGGAAACAGGCATTTGCGGATGGCGATCATGATTGCCTGACCCGGCCGTACTGGTCTTCGTAGCGAATGATGTCGTCTTCGCCGAGATAGTCGCCAAGCTGGACTTCGATGATTTCCACGGGCTCGTCGCCGCTGTTGCGCAGGCGATGTTTGCTGCCGAGTGGAATCATGGTGGACTCGTTGACCTCTAGTTCGAATTCGCGCTCGTCGCAACTCACCATGGCCCGGCCGCGCACCACGGTCCAGTGTTCGCTGCGGCGCTCGTGCTTTTGCAGCGACAATGCCGCGCCGGGCTTGACCAGCAGATGCTTGACCTGGAATCCCGCGCCGGTGGCAAGGCATTCAAAACTGCCCCAGGGGCGCTGCACCAGGCGGTGTTGTTCCGCCTCGGACCGAGCGGAGCGCCGCAGTTCGCCGACGATTTCGCCCACTTGCCGGGCGCTTGCGCGATCCGCAACGAGCAGCGCGTCGGCGGTGTCGATGACCAGCAGGTCGCGCAAGCCCAGGGCCGCAATCAGGCGTGATCCTGCCTGCACATGGCTGCCGCTGGTGTCATGGCAAATCACATCGCCATTGATGACATTACCCGCCGCGTCTTGCTGCGAATGGCGCCAGAGCGCGTCCCAGGCGCCGAGATCGGACCAGCCAGCCGCCAGGGGAATCACCGCGCCGCGGCGGGTATGCTCCATGACGGCATAATCGATGGACTTGCCGGGGCATTCCGCGAATACAGCGCCGTCGTAGCGGCGAAAATCCTCTCCCCCCCCGCCGGACTCGTGGGCCCGGCGGCAAATCCGGTGGATGTCCCCTGCATATCGTTCCAACTCCGCAAGATAGGTTCGGGCGCGAAACAGGAAGATGCCGCTGTTCCAGAGATAGTTTCCCGAGGCAAGGTATTTTTCCGCTGTGGCCGAATCGGGCTTTTCGACGAATCGCTGGAGCCTGCGGGCTTTGGACGACCCAAGCGTCTCACCCGCCGCCATGTAGCCATAACCCGTTTCCGGCGCGTCGGGAACGATGCCGAAAGTGACCAGGGAGTCCTCCCGGGCAATGCTTTCGGCTTCATCAATGGCGGCATGCAGGACTTCGGCCTGTTCGATAAAGTGGTCGCTGGGCAGTGCCAGCAAGACGGCATCCGGGTCGGCCTGCAACGCCTCCCACGCCGCCAAGGCAAGCGCCGGGGCGGTATTGCGCGGCGCGGGTTCGAGCAGAATCCGCGCATCGCCCATGCCAACCTGGCGCGATTGTTCCGCGGCGAGAAACCTGTGCTCCTCATTGCAGACCACAATGACCAGCCCGGCCCTGCCGCCGAGCCGCAGCAAGGTCTCCTGAAACAGCGTGTGGCCGCGGCCAGGAAATGCAATGAATTGTTTCGGCAGCGCGGCGCGGGAAAGCGGCCACAGGCGCGTACCCCCACCCCCCGCCAGCACGACTGGAATCAGCATCAAACACATCCGGAAAACTGCCCGGGATGATAGCAGAATCAACCGGGAACCCGTCATCCCGCGCGGAGATTCCGCGACTGCGCGCAGAATGACAGGCACGGGGCGCGGAATGACGGACAAGGGCCGAGCGAAATGGCATCAATTGAACAATTTCATTCGATTATTTAGGCGCGGCAGGATAAACTCGCAGCCTCGAATCGAGCTGCGGCGCCCATGACTGCAACATCCGGATCCGGCCACGTTTTCGCGCCCAAGCGTTCCTATGAGTACGAGGAACTGCTTGAGTGCGGCTACGGGCGGCTGTTCGGCCCCGGCAACGCCAGGCTGCCGGTGGACAACATGCTCATGTTCAACCGCATCACCGAGATCAATGACGGCGGCGGCGTCTACGGCCGCGGCGAGATCCGGGCCGAACTCGACATTCATCCCGATCTCTGGTTTTTCTCTTGCCACTTCCCCGAAGACCCGGTCATGCCAGGCTGTCTCGGACTCGACGCCTTGTGGCAGCTCGTGGGCTTTTTCCTCGGCTGGCGCGGCCACCCCGGCAAGGGTCGAGCGCTTGGCGCCGGTGAGGTAAAATTCACCGGTGAGATATTGCCCAGCGCCAGCAAGGTGCAGTACAACCTGTCCATCAGCCGGATCATCAAGCGCAGCCTGGTGATGGGGATCGCAGACGGCACGGTGCTGGCGGACGGCGAAGTCATCTACACTTCCAAGAGCCTCAAGGTGGGCTTGTTCACGCCGGAACAATCCTTTCAATAGCGGCCAGTGCAAGAGGAGCTTATGCGACGTGTCGTGGTGACCGGAATCGGAGTGGTTTCCTGCCTCGGCAATGACAAGGACGCGGTGCTGCAATCCCTGCGGGAAGGCCGCAGCGGCATAGGCTTCAATTCCGAATATGCCGAAATGGGCATGCGCTCCCAGGTGAGCGCCCGCATTGAAATCGATCTCAAGGAACGCATCGACCGCAAGTTTCTGCGTTTCATGGGCGAAGGCGCGGCCTATGGCCATATCTCCCTGGAACAGGCCATCGCCGACGCCGGGCTGGAGGCGGACGAAATCTCCAGCGAGCGAATCGGCATCGTGATGGGCTCCGGCGGCGGCTCGCCCAAGGACCAGTTGGAATCCTTCGACATCATGCGCGAGCGCGGCATCCGCCGGGTCGGGCCGTACCGGGTGCCCCGCACCATGAGCAGTTCGGTGTCGGCCTGTCTTGCCACGGCGTTTGGCATCAAGGGCGTCAACTATTCCATTTCCTCGGCCTGCGCCACCAGCGCCCACTGCATCGGCCATGCCGCCGAACTAATCCAGATGAACAAGCAGGACCTGGTTTTCGCCGGCGGCAGCGAGGAAGAACACTGGACCCTCGCCCACATGTTCGACGCCATGGGCGCACTGTCCTCGAATTACAACGAAACCCCCAAGCGCGCTTCCCGGGCATTCGACAAGGACCGGGACGGCTTTGTCATCGGCGGCGGCGGCGGCGCCCTGGTGGTGGAGGAACTCGAACACGCCAGGGCCAGGGGCGCTCGCATCTATGCCGAAATCACCGGCTACGCCGCCACCTCCGACGGCTACGACATGGTGGCCCCCTCCGGCGAAGGCGGCGCGCGGGCCATGCGGCTCGCGCTCCGGGGGCTGCCGGGCAAGGTGGATTACATCAATACCCACGGCACCAGCACACCCGTGGGGGATATTTCCGAACTCAACGCCATCCGCTCGGTTTTCGGCGAGGACCTGCCGGCGATCAACTCCACCAAGTCCTTGAGCGGCCACGCCCTCGGCGCCGCCGGCGTTCACGAAGCCATTTTCAGCCTGCTGATGATGGAGCAGAATTTCCTCTGCGAGTCCATCAATATCGATGCCCTCGACGAAGAAGCCGAAGGGCTGCCGATCATGCGCGAGCGGCGGGACAACGCGCAACTGAACCGGGTGCTTTCCAACAGTTTCGGTTTTGGCGGCACCAACGCCTGTCTCGTGTTTGACCGCCACCATGAAGCCTGAGCGCGCCATTTTTCCCGCGTCCGCGCTGTGCTGGCTGGCGGTACTGGCCCTTGCAGCGCCAGCGCCAGCCCAGTTGCCCGAGCGTTCCACAGGCGCACTGGAAAACAACAGCCAGCGCGTGCTGCCCATGGATGAGGCTTTTCCCTGGCACGTCAGCGAGGCGGCGCCGGGGCAATTCCGCGTTGTTTTCCGTCCGGCTCCCGAACACTACCTGTATCGCCACGCCTTCCGTTTCCGTCTGCAAACAGGCGCGGAAGAAAAGCCGCTTGCCTATCAACTGCCGCCGGGGCTGGAAAAAACCGACCAGTTCTTCGGCGATATCGTCGCCTACTACGACCAGGTCACCGCCGAACTCGAAATGATCGAGGACTTCCCCGAAGGCGCCGCGCTGCTGATCGAGTACCAGGGCTGCGCCGACTGGGGCTTCTGCTACCCCCCGCAACAGGCCCGCTTCGAACTTCCTTCCCGCTGATTCCCGGCGCACAGTCTGTCAGACGCCAAGACTTCGCCGGCGCAACGAGTTGCCCGCTTGTTATTCCTGTGGATGTCCCATTCGAGCCATTCCATTCGAGTTATTCGAGTTCGCTCTCGATCGGGCGTTTGGGCGGGTGTCCCGGGTGTTCCCGACAATTCCATCGTTCCAACAGGAAAAGGTGAGGCTGTGTTTCCCCGCCGGGTGGGGTCCGGGCATGGCTGTTGCGCTGGTCGGATACGTCGTGCCCGCGAACATGCACGGCCTGGCGTTGGTCGCCGAGCAGGTGACGGTGAACTTGCCGATGCTGCTTTTTTGCTCAAATTCTGGGAAAATGCGCCGAAGTTATAGCAACTGGCGTTAATCAGCGTCGATTCTGAAACATCTGGAATACTCACATGGCGCAGATCCTGGCCCTGCATGGGCCCAATCTCAATTTGCTCGGGCATCGCGAACCCCATATCTACGGCTCCGAAACCCTGGACGACATCAATAGCCGCCTGCGGGATCAGTGCGCAGCCGCGGGGCATGAGTTCGACGCCCTGCAAAGCAACTCCGAGGCCGAGCTGATTGACCGCATCCAGTTGGCGCGGATTGACGGCACCGCCTTCATGCTCGTCAATTTCGGCGGCTTCACCCATACCAGCATCGCCATCCGCGACGCCATGCTCGCCGCCGGCGTGCCATTCATCGAAGTGCATCTGTCGAATCTTTTCAGCCGCGAGGCTTATCGCCACAAGTCGTACTTTTCCGACATCGCCGTCGGCTGCGTGATCGGCCTCGGCGCCCAGGGCTATGAACTCGCCCTGCAGGCCGCCTGCCGCAAACTCGCCAATTGATCGCAACACGGGGAAATCATGGATATTCGAAAGGTCAAGAAGCTGATCGAACTGCTGGAAACTTCCGATATCGCGGAAATTGAAATCAAGGAGGGCGAGGAAGCGGTTCGCATCAGCCGCGCGTCCCGCATCGCGCCGGCGGCCGCGGTCGCCGCCCCGGCAGTAGCTCCCGCACAGGCTCCCGCTCACGGCCCGGCGCCGGAGCCAGCCGAGCCGGCAACCGCCGCAGTGGAAAGCGGCAATGTGGTGCCTTCGCCCATGGTGGGCACTTTCTACCGGGCGCCGGCGCCGGATTCGCCGCCCTATGTGGAAGTCGGGCAGCAGGTCAAGGAAGGCGACGTGATCGGCATTGTGGAAGCCATGAAGATGATGAACCAGATCGAATCCGAGTTCGGCGGCGTGGTGGAGGCGATTCTCGTGGAAGACGGCAAGCCGGTGGAATTCGGCCAGCCGCTGGTTCGCATCGCATAGGGGCCGCGCCGTGCTGAAGAAAGTACTGATTGCCAATCGCGGCGAGATCGCCCTGCGCGTGCTGCGCGCCTGCAAGGAACTCGGCATTCGCACCGTGGCGGTGCATTCCACCGCCGACACCGAACTGATGCACGTGCGCCTTTCCGACGAGTGTGTCTGCATCGGCCCGCCGAGCCCCGGCGAGAGCTATCTCAATATCCCGGCGATCATCAGCGCCATGGAAGTCAGCGAAGCCGACTCGGTGCATCCGGGATACGGATTCCTTTCGGAAAACGCCGATTTCGCCGAACAGGTGGAAAACAGCGGATTTTCCTTCATCGGCCCCAGGGCCGAAACCATCCGCATGATGGGGGACAAGGTTTCCGCCATCCAGGCCATGATCGAGGCTGGCATTCCCACCGTGCCCGGCTCCAATGGCCCACTCGATGACGATCAGCAGCGCAGCCTGCGGCTTGCCCGGGAAATCGGCTATCCGGTGCTGATCAAGGCGGCGGCGGGCGGCGGCGGGCGCGGCATGCGCGTGGTCAATCACGAGAACAATCTGCTGCAGTCGATTTATCTCACCCGCACCGAGGCCAAGTCCTTTTTCGGCAACGATGCGGTGTATCTCGAAAAGTATCTCGAAAATCCTCGCCATGTGGAGATTCAGGTCATCGGCGATGGCGAAGGCAATGCGCTTTACCTTGGCGACCGGGACTGCTCGCTCCAGCGCCGCCACCAGAAAGTGATCGAGGAAGCCCCGGCGCCGGACATTCCCGCGGAAGTCCGCAAGGAAGTGGCTGAGGCCTGCATCAATGCCTGCCGGCGGCTGCGCTACCGGGGCGCGGGCACGCTTGAATTTCTCTATCAGGATGAGCGCTTCTACTTCATCGAAATGAACACCCGGGTGCAGGTGGAGCATCCGGTGACCGAAATGGTGACCGGATTCGATATCGTCAAGGAGCAGTTGCGCATCGCCGGCGGCGGGCCCCTGTCCGCATCCCAGGACGAAATCGCCATCAATGGGCATTCGGTGGAATGCCGCATCAATGCCGAAGACCCTGAAAACTTCCTGCCAAGCCCGGGCAAGGTCACGCTGTTCCACTGCCCCGGCGGACCGGGCGTCCGGGTCGATTCGCACTTGTACAGCGGCTATACCGTCCCGCCCCATTACGATTCGCTGGTGGCCAAGGTGGTCACCCATGCGCCGGACCGCGAACAGGCCCTCACCCGAATGCAGATCGCGCTCGAAGAACTGCTGATAGAGGGTATCAAGAGCAATGCCCCCATGATGCGCAATCTGGTGGCCGACCCGCAGATCCGCAGGGGCGGCTACAATATTCATTATCTGGAAAAGATGCTGTGAGAGCCGGAAATCAGGCTGCGAACCGACTCTGGCTCCCAGCCCGCGGATTGCAATGAGCCTCAATGTCACCTGCTGTCCGAACTGCGGCTCCACTTTCAATTTCAGCCCGCGGCAGCTCGAATCCTCTGGCGGGCGGGCGCGCTGCGGCGCCTGCCTGCACATCTTTCATCCCGCCGAACATCTGGCGAACCCGGGCCGCGAAGAGGAGCCGGCGGATTCGGTTTTCATTGGCCGCGCGCCTGAGGAATACGCAACGGCGGACTTGCTCTCCGAAGCCGCCACGGCAACGGCAACCGAACCCACGCAGGCGCCGGAACCCCAGGAACAAATTGTGATCGACACACCGCCGGACCCGCCAGTTTCAGGGCCGGCAGCCGGGACGGAATTCCGCGAAAAATTTGAAGTCCTGCCGCAACAGGAGCGGACGGCTCCGAGACAATTCAAGCCAGCCATCAAGATCCCGCCAGCGAAACGCTTTTCCTGGGGCACATTCGCCGCACAGGCCGCCCTGGCCCTGTCGCTGCTTGTGTTGCTGACGGCGCAATACCTCTGGCGCAATCTGCCGGCCTTGAGTCAGGTGGACTGGCTGCGGCCGGGCTATGCGCTGGTCTGCGCCAGGGCCGGCTGCGAATTGCCGCCCTTTTCCGCCATCGACCGCATCGAAAGCAGCAGCGCCGATCTGCTCGCCCACCCCAACCACCCCGACGCCTGGTTGCTCACGGTGCAGATTCTCAATACAGCGCAGTTTCCCCAGGCCTTTCCGGTGCTCATCCTGCGCTTTACCTCTGCCGATGGCGGCGCCATGGCCCTGCGCGAATTCGCCCCCGCCGAATACCTGAGCCCGGAAATGCCGGCAGGCTCCCTGCTTTTCCCCGATTCGCCGGTGGAGATTTCGCTCGGAGTCGTCAATCCGGGGCCGAGAACCGCCAACTTCGACATCAGTTTCCGCAGCTTCGAATAAGGACGAAACAGCCGCAAAATCCTCTTCCCCAATTCGGTCGGCAGGGCTATCATTCGAGGCTGGGATAGACTCCAATTTTTCCCGCGTATCCCACAAGAAAAGCAAGCGGGCGAATGGACAGGATCAATATGAAACTCGTCGGCGCCGCCTCGGCGCCCCGGGGATCGGCTTCGGCGACGAATGGGTCGGGAGGCGCCCTGCGGGAAGAGGTGCACAATTCGGTTGACCACTATTTTGAAAACATGGAGCGGGAATCCGTGACCGACCTGCACCGGCTGGTCATGACGGAAGTCGAGTCCACCCTGCTGAGCAATGTCATGCGCCGCACGGGCAACAACCAGAGCAGGGCCGCGCTGATGCTCGGCCTCAACCGTGGTACGCTACGCGCCCGCCTCAAACAATACGGCCTGATCTGAAGCGCATGAGCCAGGAAAATTCCGCCCCTGTGCGCAGGGCGCTGATTACCGTTTCCGACAAGACCGGCCTGACCGCTTTCGCCGCCTCGCTTGCTGAGATTGGAGTGGAAATACTCTCCACTGGCGGCACCTGCCGCTTGCTGCGGGAAGCTGGCCTCGCAGCCATCGAAATTTCCTCCTATACGGGCTTTCCCGAGATGATGGACGGGCGCGTCAAAACCTTGCACCCGAAGATTCACGGCGGCATTCTCGCCCGCCGCGACATGGACCTGACAGCGATGGAGGAGCATGGCATTCCTCCCATCGACCTCGTGGTGGCCAATCTCTACCCCTTCGAGCAGACTGTGGGCCAGCCTGACTGCAAACTTGCGGAAGCCATCGAGAATATCGACATTGGCGGCCCGACCCTGCTGCGGGCGGCGGCGAAGAACTACCGATTCGTCGGTGTGGTGGTGAATCCGGCGGATTATGGCCGGGTGACCGACGCCCTCAAGGCTGGCGCCGGCGCCCTGGATGAAAAGACCCGATTCGAACTCGCCCTCGCCGCCTTTGAACACACCGCCCGCTACGATGGCATGATAGCCAACTATCTTGGTTCCCGGCTCGGCGGCGAAAGCGGGCCGGCAAAGTTTCCCCGGACATTCAACCGCCAGTTCCACAAGCAGCAGGAGTTGCGCTACGGCGAGAATCCGCATCAGGCGGCCGCTTTCTACCGGGACCGCGACCCGGCCCCGGGCAGCATTGCCGGCGCCAGGCAATTGCAGGGCAAAATCCTGTCCTTCAACAACATCATGGACGCCGACACCGCCCTGGAGTGCGTCAAGTCCTTCGGCGGTTGCGCCTGTGTCATCGTCAAGCACGCCAATCCCTGCGGGGTCGCACTCGGCGAGACGCCGCTGGCGGCCTACCGGGCGGCTTTCGAAACCGATCCCACCTCGGCTTTCGGCGGCATCATCGCCTTCAACCGCGAACTCGACGAGGCTACCGCCGCCTGCATTCTCGGGCGGCAGTTCAGCGAAGTGATTGTCGCGCCTTCGGTTTCGGAGCAGGCCCTGGCAATCACCGGCGCCAAGCCGAATATCCGCGTACTCGCCAGCGGCGAGTGGCCCGAACAGCGCCCGGCGGGGCTTGACCTCAAACGGGTCAATGGCGGCCTGCTCGTGCAGGATGCGGATCAACACGAAATCGGCGAATCGGAACTGCGGGTGGTCAGCCGGCGGCAGCCCGGCGACGACGAAATGCGCGACCTGCGATTCGCCTGGACCGTGGCGCGATACGTCAAGTCCAACGCCATCGTCTATTGCCGCGGACTCAAGACCATCGGCGTGGGCGCGGGCCAGATGAGCCGGGTGTACAGCGCCCGCATCGCCGGCATCAAGGCTGCGGACGAGAATTTGCAAGTGGCAGGTTCGGTCATGGCCTCGGATGCTTTCTTCCCTTTTCGCGATGGCATCGACGCTGCCGCGGCGGCGGGCATCACAGCGGTAATCCAGCCCGGCGGCTCGATGCGCGACGAGGAAGCCATCGCCGCCGCGGACGAACACGGCATGGCCATGGTTTTCACGGGTATACGCCACTTCAGGCACTGAAGTGGATGTTCAGCACCATGATGTTTCCTGACGCGATTGGCTACTTCAGGCATTGAAATGAAACTACTGGCAATCGGCTCCGGCGGACGCGAACACGCCCCGGCATGGCGCCGCGCCCAATCAGCCCGGGTGGAAAAAGTCTATGCGGCGCCGGGTAAAGCCGGCACGGCGGTGGACCACAAGCAGGAGAACGTCGCCATTGACCGGCTTCACTTTGCTAGAATCGACACATGAACCGCGCGGCCAAACATTCCCCGATTGACCGCCTGCTGATCGGTCTCGATGAGGCGTTGCGCACCTGTGTGCCCGGCTCCAGCCACGCCGGGCGCGAATCTCCCGGCGCGGCGCAGCCCGATGCGGAGCTCAACGCGGACGAATCGCGCCATGTGGCGGGCCTCATGCGCATCAACCATACCGGAGAAGTCTGCGCCCAGGCGCTGTACCGCGGCCAGGCGGCCACCGCCCGCCTCGACCAGGTCCGGGAATCCATGGAAGAAGCCGCCGCCGAGGAAATCGACCATCTGGTCTGGTGCGAACAAAGACTCGACGCGCTCGGCGCAAGACCCAGCCTGTTCAATCCGCTCTGGTACGGAATGTCCTTCGGCCTTGGCGCTCTCGCGGGAGTCGCCGGCGACCGCTGGAGCCTCGGCTTCGTCGCCGAAACCGAAAAACAGGTCTGCGAACATCTGGAAGACCACCTGCAAAAGCTGCCCGAAGACGACCACAAGAGCCGCGCCGTCCTCGGACAGATGCTCATCGACGAACACCAGCATGGCGCCACCGCCAAAGCCGCCGGCGGAGCCGACCTCCCCGCCCCGGTGCGGTCCGCCATGACCGCCATGGCCGGCTTGATGAAGCAGGTTACCTACCGGATCTAGGAGCCTGCGCCACCGGCGCATCCAGCGCAAACGGCAATTCGGTTTGGGGCTCGCCACCCACCGCTTCCGCCGGTCGCCTGATCTTGAATCGCCCTTCCCAAAACCGCCCCTTGCAGCCATCCTCATCCGGATACAGCACCGGTTGCCCGTCACCGCGTAGGCGGCGATGCGGATCGCGAAGATTTCCTCCAGCGTCTTCATCCGCTCCAGGAGCCAGGATTTGCGATGGTCGAAGTTCTCGCCGGTGTAGTCGTCTTCGCCACAGAGCCAGGCGCGGCGCGCGCAGCGGGCGACGCAGTGGTGGAGGCGGGTGCGTTCGGGCTGGACGATTTGTGAACGGGGTTGGGTCATGGAACTTCCGCCGACCGTGGGTTCCGATGGGGAAGGTATAGGCGAGGATGGTTCGGAATGCCAAGTTTTTGGGGAAATTGATGACGGGGGACTGCAATCGGGGATGGATCAGAGACTGGGGCTGAATGCGAACCTTGACTGGATGGGTTTCCCGTGGGTTCGCACTGGACTGGTGGTGCATGAATCAGCTCAGTTCACAGGTTACGGATACTGATATGGAAACCTCGTGTACCTATCTGCAACAAAGCGTAAGACTGTTTGAATGGATCCAGCAATGTTCCTGGTACGTCTGTCTCCCCAATCCAAAGTAGGATACTTCCCATAACTGGGAGTTCGGTAGGAGAATTCAAATACCAGAACACCCCCGAGATTCTTGCTCAGAATGTTGTAAATGACCTCGCTCTCATCCGATGGATACCACATCACACCAGTTTCCAATATTTTCTTTAACTCATTTCTTGCCAAATACAACGCTTCCTGATTAAACTTGGAGTAATCCTTGATAGAATACTCCTCATTTTCGCTAAATTTGGATTTGACGAGATAATAGACATCATTTTCTTCCGGGTCATTAACTTTGTCGGTTATGCTGATTTGAAACGCATCAGGTAGATATTCTACAGTAAGTTCGTCAAATATGTTCTCCCCATTATAGTCATTTTCATCGGCGATCACACTGAAGCACCGAACAGTCATTTCATTACAGCTTTCCAAAAATTGTTCAGGAAGCATTGGATCATCTCTTCTAATCACCAATCCATTTGGATCTGTAACCCAAGTCAATTCAGCTAGTAGCGGAACCGACATAATTTCAGCAGCGTTATCTGTAAAGTAATCTGCCCCCTCATAAATAGAAGTAATCCACTGGTCGAGTTCGCTGAAGAAGGATGCCTCAGCTGGGCCCAGTTCAAAATGTGCTTTAGGCATTTCGCCTAACGTATCGTAAGAACAAAGGTGACAGGTGGGAGCGAACAGAATCTGATCTCTGGCTCCTGAAATATGGTCAGAGATCCCAATTAAAGCCAAATCCATAGCATGATCGCCGTTAAGTTCTACCAACAAAATCGCTTCGCTAATTGAAGTTAACTCAGGCAATTGAAAATTTTGGGCATCATGCAAGACAAAACTCGAATCAGGCTGTTGAATAAGTACAATGTCACGTATCATCGGCAAAAATCCTTCACTAGGATCTCGGATAAGAATGTCCACTAGGCCGTCATCATCAATCATACCCAACTCAGCCGTATAGAAACAATCAAACCCATGAGTCATGACCTTAATTATTCCAGGGAATGAGCGACTTTCCTCAGGATCCGTTCCTGCTTCGAATTCTTCTCGATTTGAGTACCCATCATAATCAATATCCATGCTAGAATCAGCATCTTCATATGGATCTAAACCGTAGAATAATTCCCAACCATCATCCATCAAATCATCATCCTGATCTGAATGAATTCTTACTGGATAGTGATAGTACTCTGGACGTTCACAGCCATCCATGACGCGAAAATCTGCTTGATGAGATATGGATAAATCAAAAATTTCGGCTAGTAGCAGCATACCGCTGAAAGTTACCGAGACAGTCAACAACACAACAGCGATATAAGCGGGACCCGTGTGCTTCAGGTTTGCTAGTTTGAAGAGCATGAGACATTTACCTCATCTGCATCATCTCTGAAATTATAAGTTCTAGATTCCCACATTGAGTCCTCTTTAGAATAAACCGAAGCCGAAAATTTGAAACTTGATTTGTCTGCGATCCCAATTACCTGTTTGACGCTCGCCTTCGATAAACTGCTTGTTGACGCATATACGGTGAAATCTCGTTCTTGATTACAAATATCCGATCCAAAGCCATTCACATATGAGGCAGCATCTCCTTGCCAAACTCCGAAGGGCCCGGGATGATTGTGCCAAATCGATTTCCCGTAAGAATCCGATGGTATTCCAACGAAACCAGTATTAAAACTAGTCGATACATTGGTAATTTGTACAGGATTTACCATATCATCTATCGTAATCAATACCTCAATTCCCAGTTCTCTGGCAAACATGTGAAGTTGGGAATCATGAATTGCAATAGCAGCCTCATCCGTTGCAGAATAAGTGGCGCTTGCCAGAGGAAGTAGTAATTCTTCCAAACGTGAATTTATATCCAGTTTTTGTCGTGGGGTATAGTCATCTGGATAACATGGAACATTATAAGTACACCTAAGCAACCCTTCCGTGACATCTTTATTTGGGGAATCTTCCCGCTCTGCATCCGTCACCTGATTTTGCGGAGCCGGCAATGTGATCTTGTCTCTGACAAACTCCATACTTTCCAGAATTTCCGCGGAGTCTCCATCGTAATCATCGGGATCCGCCACTTGAGGCAGAACGCCATTGCCAACGCCTAGCAGCCGATTGTTTAGAACAGGCGCATCCAAATACGCTTCCAATGTCCGCGAAATCACCTCAGCCTGTCTCGTCCCCGGAGTCAGGACGGCATTGTCGGCCCGCAGCGGTTGCAGCATGCGGGTGGCGAGCAGCCACGCGTCCTGGTTGAACCCCGAAAAGTCCCTTACGGTCACTTTCACGGTCGGACTGTAACGCACCTTGATGAACACGTCGTAATTGTCCTCGTCCGGGTCGTCCTTCGCGTCCGTCACGGAAATGGCGTTGGGGTTGGCGTAAAGCGTGCAAACCACCTCAGCGCTGGCGCAGGGGTCGTTGCCGCTGTTGATGTTCGACAGATCGCTCAGGTCGCCCCGGTACACGGTGCAGAAGAACGAGCCCAGGGTCTCGCATTGTTCGGTGCCCGCCGGGGGGCAGGTGCCTTCAAAGCAGGTTTCGTCCGACGCGCCGCTTCTCGCGGGTGTCTCCGTCCGCCCGCCAATCCGCCGGGCGATGATCCGGTTTTCCGAATCGCGCAGGAAATCCAGACCGATCACTTTGGGCAGGCTCACCTTCTTCGCGTTCTTGATGAAATACTTGTCGTCGTCGATCCAGGCGCCCAGCTCCTTGAAGAATTTTCGGGTTTCCGGGGCGAGGCCGACGTGCCGCGTTGGTATGGTGTGGCGTTCGTGGACGTTGCCGTACACCACCCGGTCGCTGGCGCCGGCGACATGGCCGCCCAGGCCCGTGATCACCAGGTCGGTGGCGCCGTCCGCGTTGATGTCGACGAATTCCGCGTCGCCGCCGATGTCGGTGAGATTGTTGGGAATCGTGAAATCATCCGCGTCTTTCAGGTCGAAACCGCCTTCCTTCCTTTGAATCAGCACGAAATCGGAAATCGCGGGCAGGATGTTTTTGGTGGGGTTGCGCACCAGGATGTCTTTCAGCATGTCCCCGGCGTTGATCTGTCCGACATGGACGGTGTAGCTGTCGTTGAAGCCGGAGGACAGTTCCGGAACGCTCTTGGGGTGGCTCGCGTCCCATCTCGGGTCGGTGCGGGCGGTGTATTCCTCGAAATTGGTGTAGCCGTCGCCGTCCTGGTCGTGGTCCCTGTCGTCCGCGTCGTCCGGGTCCAGGCCGTGGTTCCATTCCCAGGCGTCGAACATGCCGTCGCCGTCGGTGTCGGGCAGGATCGTTTCCGCGGGGGTGCGGGTGGGGTCGGTGCCGTGTTTGCATTCGTGCGCGTTGCTGGCGCCGTCCCCGTCGCTGTTGGCGGAGCCGCCGTCGGAGGCGTCCAGCGGGTTGAATCCGTATCGGATTTCGCAAGCGTCGGGCATGCCGTCATTGTCGTCGTCGGTGTCGATGGAATCAACCGTTCCGTCCCCGTCGGTGTCGGGGTCGGCCGCGGCGGTCACGGTCAGCCTCGCGGTTTCGCTGGCGGTGCCGCCGGGGCCGGCGCAGCTTACGGTGAAACGGTGGGTTCCCGCCGTGGTGAAGGGCCCCACCGACTCCTTGCCGACGGTGGCGAGCGTGGTTCCATCTCGGGAGCAGGAGCTTGCGTTTTCGCTGCTCCATGTCAGGGTGGATGTGCCGGTTTTGACCGGAACGCGGGTTGGGCTCAGCGTGACTTGCACCGTTGGTGGGTCGGGCGGTGGTTCCACCGTGAGCGTGGCGTTTCCGTTGGCGGAACCGCCGGGGCCGGCGCAGTTTATGGTGAAGGTTTGGCTGCCCCGCGGATACGGGCCGACACGGGCGCTGCCGCTTGTGGCCACGGTGCTGTTGTTCCGGGAGCAGGAAGTCGCATGCTCGCTTTCCCACTTCAGGGTGGATGTTCCGGTACCCGCCGTGATGGTGTCGGGGTCCAGGCTCACCGCGACCGTCGGCGGCGGCGCCGGTTCCTCGGCAGTCAAGGTGACGGTGTCGCTGCCCGTGCCGCCGGTTCCCGTGCAGCTGACCGTGAACGAGTGGTTTCCGGCGGAAAAAGGGCCCAGATTCGAGACCGTGCCGTTGACTCCCCGCCGACTGCCGCCATAGGAGCAATAGTCACTGTCGCTGCTGGTCCAGGAGAGGTTCACGGTGTCCACGTCCGCGACAACCGGGTTTTGGGACAGTGCGGCGGAAACCGAAGGCGCGAGCGCGTTGACGGTCCAGTTCACCGTGCTCGTTTTGGAACCGAGGCGGTTCTTGCAGGCGACGGTCGCGGATTTTGATCCGGCTTCGCTGTAGGAATAGGGGCCGAAATCCTTCGAACCCGACTTGGCGGCATTCGCGCCGTCCAGGGTGCAGGAATCGGCGTGGGCGCCGGTCCAGGAAACCCGCGCCGTTTCCGAGCCGTTGGCCTTGACCGTCGTTGGCGAAACGCTGCTACTCAAGGTAACGGCGGTTATGGCTTCCCAGTTGATGGTGTGGGAAGTGGAACCGCCGTCTCCCGAGCAGGAAAAGGTGAGGCTGTGTTTTCCGACCGGATACGGCCCCAGTGTGGCGGAACCGCTAATCGGATACTTCGTGCCCGCGAACATGCATGATTTGGCGTTGGTCGCCGAGTAGGTGACGGTGAACTTGTCCACGTTCGCTTCCAGCAGCGACTTTGACAATGTCGTTGTGATTACTGGCTTGGGGACATTGTAGACCGTCACGGTAAGGGAATCGGCTGCGTAGCCGGCCTTGCCGTTGTTGTAGCATTCGATCAGTATGCTTTTTGCGCCGGCGGTGGTCCACGGGCCAACGGTAATGCTGCCGGAAGTGGCCCGGGCGACGCCGTCCACGGTGCAGTATCTGGCGTTTTCGGCTTCCCAGGTTACCGTGGCGGTGCCGGAGGTGACGGGAACCCGGGCGGGCGAGACCGACGCGGTGAGGAAAACGGGTTCGGAGCCTTCCTCCTCCGGATTGTTTGATCCGTTGTCGTCATCGTCATCATCGTCGCCGGGACCATCCGGGTCCTGTTGCTGCCCCGGCGGGTCGCCCTGTCCGCCCGAACCATCCTGGGCGTGTGCGGCCACGGGAAGCAGGAGCAGCAAGCACAGCGGCAGCAAGGCGGCGGAACGGCAAAGGAATGAAAGGACAGGGCTTGAAACATGTGCGAGCTTGAGAATCATCATATGAAATTATTTTCAGAAATCACTACTGTCCGGTTAAAACTCGAATAATTTCAACTGTTTGGCGTCCATGACGTTTTCCGGTGTGTGGTCGGTGCCCGGAAAGCCCTTTTCCAATGCGGTTTTTTCGAACAAAGTGACCGAAAAAATCTGTAACAGGGTGTGCAGCGAAGCATCCAGTTCGAGGCGCTTCTTGACGATAGCCACCAGCACATATACGGTCACGGCGACCCAGATCTGCGTCTTCACGGCGTTCACCGAGGTGCCGTGGAATCTCTTGATGCGCAGATGCTGCTTGATCCACTTGAAGAACAGTTCGATCTGCCAGCGCGCCTTGTACAGCTCGCAGACGGTCATC
>JAJDSZ010000063.1 GCA_022827425.1 Pseudomonadales bacterium
TAGCACATGGAATCAGTCATCGCAACATCAAAAGTGCTGTATTACATGGCAACATTATCACGCAGGTCAGACGGAATATCCCCAAGTGAATCAACCACTTGAACCACAAATCAACTGAAAATCAGGGGGAACTTCCGCCTAGCTATCGACAAGGACCCCAGGGCGTATGGATTGCACTGCATTCCCCGATTCCAGTGTCAATTCGGGTTTGGCATCGGGACACGCTGAAATGCAACCAACTCATGGGACAGCCCGGTTTACGGAAGGGGATGAGATTCTGTTATATTCTGGCGTCCAGACATTCGCGGACCCGACTTTGGGCGACTCCGGCCATAGCGAGAAACTCCCCGGAGACTTTCCGAGTCAACAACAGTGGAGATAATCGACCATGCACAGCGCAAAGAGCTTCCGG
The DNA here is from genome assembly GCA_022827425.1 of Pseudomonadales bacterium. GTDB lineage: Bacteria > Pseudomonadota > Gammaproteobacteria > Pseudomonadales > Pseudohongiellaceae > UBA9145. The sequence continues at coordinate 413 of JAJDSZ010000063.1, forward strand.
GGCCTCGCTCGTTCCCTGCTGCTGCTTGCGGCAAGCGCCCTGCTGCTGCCGGCAGCGGCGAACGCCCAGGACAACAGCCAGGGACGCTACCGGCCGGAAGGCCGCCAGATCGGCATCGCCACCGGGCGCGAATTCGGTGAGCGAATCTATGAAGTTCGCACCTACGAGGCGAACCCCGGCGTGGCGGAGTTTGCCGATGTCATGGTGTTCTATCCGTTGACGCTCAGTTTCGACCGGCCCAATGGCGCCATCGCCTTCTCGCCGGGTTTCCGCGCCGCGGCCTCGAACTACGAGTGGTGGGGACCGACCCTGGCTTCCCTGGGCTACAACGTTTTCATTTTCAACACCAATGAACCCGCCGATGGCCTCGGCGCCCGGGCCGACGCCCTGGCGGCGCTGGTGGAATTCATCAAGGCGGAAAACGCCAATCCCGACAGCCCGGTGGCCAACAAGATCGATGTGGGCAAGATTGCGCTGATGGGCCACTCCATGGGCGGCGGAGCGGCCTTGCAGGCTGCCCAGAGGCTTGGCGATGAAGTCAGCGCGGTGATTCCACTGCAACTGTATTGCTGTGAGCCGGGCAGTTCCTTCGAAGGCGACTATGGCTCGATTTCCGCTCCCGCCCTGGTCATTGCCAGCGCTGCAGACGATGTGGCGCCGCCCGATGCCCACGCCCGGCTGCTCTACGATTCCCTGGGAAGCGAAAACAAGGTGTACATGGAATTCGCCGCCGGCGACCACAGGATCGTCGCCAACGGCGGGCCCGAACACGATACCATGGGCCGGCTGATCCTGGCTTTCCTGAAAGTCTATCTTGACGGGGTGGACGGCCTTGCCGGGCATGTCAGCGATGCGGCCGACGATTATCCGGACACTTTCTCGACCTATCTTGCGCCTTGAGTGATACCGCCCGGCCGCCTGTGGGAGGCCGGGCGGGCATCTGATCAGATACCCAGCGGCTCGGTAATCGCCTGATAGGTGAGTTGCCGGGAGAGGGCGCGCACATTGGGCAGCCCCTGCCCCCACTGCTGGATCATTCCCACCACGATCAGGTCTTCCACCGGGTCGATCCAGAACCAGGTGCCGGCGGCGCCGCCCCAATAGTATTCGCCCACGGAGAAGGATTCGGCTTCCACCGGATCGGTCACCACGGCGAAATCAAGACCGAACACCGTCCCCGGCGCGCCGAGGATGTTGTCGGGCAACCCCCGGGGCAACTGGTTGCGGCGCATCAGGTCTATGGTCAGCGGGGAAAGAATGCGCACGCCGTTGAGTTCGCCGCCATTGGCCAGCATCTGGGTGAATTTCAGATAGTCCATGGTGGAGGAAACCAGCCCGCCGCCGCCGCTTTTGAGGACTGGGTCTTCAAAATAGCCATTGAGGCCGCCGAACATTTCCGAGGCGGCAAGATTGCCTTCCGGGTCATAGGTATAGACCTGGGCGAAGCGGTCGACTTTCTCCGGCGGCACATAGAAATCGGTGTCGCCCATGCCCAGGGGTCCGAACAGGCGCTCGTCGAGGAAATCGTCAAAAGCCATGCCGGAAAGCACTTCCACCAGATAGCCCTGCACATCCACCGCCACACTGTAGTGCCACATGGTGCCGGGCTGCTGCCGCAGGGGAATCGCGCCAAGGCGGGTGATCATTTCCTTGAGGCTGATGTCATTGTTGAGCAGGTCGGCTTCCACATACATGCTGTCGACGCCGGAAGCGGAGAAGATGCCGTAGGTTAGGCCGCCGGTGTGGGCCATGAGTTCGCGCACGGTCATGGGATGGGAGGCGGGTTCGGTGAGCAACTCCCCGTTCTCATCAAGTCCCGCTGCAACCTGGAGGTCGCTCAGCTCGGGAATATACTTTTCCACCGGATCGGAAAGCAGAAACTTGCCTTCCTCGTACAGCATCATCAGCGCCACGCCGGTAATCGGCTTGGTCATCGAATAGATGCGGAACAAGGTGTCATTGGTCATGGGCGCGCCAGCCTCGATGTCGCGATAGCCGGCGGACTCGAAATGGACGATCTTGCCGTGGCGGGCCACTGCGGTCACCACGCCGGCGAGGCGGCCTTCGTCAACAAGGCCCTGCATGGCGCCGGTGAGCCGCTCAAGCCGGGCCGAATCCATGCCGACTGCTTCCGGCGCCGCCATGGCGAGATCCCGCGCCGCCACGGCCATTGGCGCGGATGTGGTCGCATCCGCGGACACCGATACTTCCGCGGGCGGACTGCAGGCCGCCAACAATCCGATCATCATCAACGGCAGGGCCGCCAGGTGCATTTTCAGTCTCATGGGATGGGAATCTCTCTGAACGGAAACCGCGCCACTTTACCTTATTCGGGCCCTTTTGCGCCAGTTTTTCGGTCGTGAGCCAGCAATTCTCATTATGGCGCTCCAACCTGCATGTCATTCCGCGCGAAGCGAAGCGTAGTCGCGGAATCTCTTGCAGTAGCCACCCAATGAGATCCTGCGACTGCGCGCAGGATGACTGATGCGGGCGCGCCCATTGCCAAAATGAGAATTGCTGGTCGTGAGCATCCCGCCGGCAGCGGCCTGCGGCGGCCCTTGCGCCTTCTATCGTTATGCGCAGTGTCATCGGGGAAGGTCTAATTGCGACCGCGGTGCAGTTCCCATAGCCGGGCGTATTTCATGAAGGCGTAGTAGGCGGCGTTCATGCTCGTGAGCAGACCGTCGACGCCGTCGAGCATGTGGCCCTTGAGGATATAGTGCTGGAGGAACACAAGCGGGAAAATGACCAGTAGGGTCGGTGCGGATACCGTGTCGCCGCGGTCGAACTTGTCCCTCGCCCGAGCCTCGGCGTAGCGTTTTGCCTTGGCCACGCGCTGGCTGAATGTGAGATTCTCGTGATGCAGAATCGTCGCTTCGGTGCGGGCCAGCTTGCCATTGATGCTGATGCTTTCGTGTACGCGCCGCTCGGGGTAGTGCCCGGCGCTCTTGCGGAATAGTCTGACCAGCCGGTCCCTGCCGCCAAAATGCCGTGGCTTCCGGCCCCAGCGAATCAGGGTGCGGGTCGATTGCAGGGCATCGACCGCATTGGCGGTCACGGTCTCGCGCACCGCTGCAAGGTATTCATCGGTGAGAATCTCGTCGGCGTCGACATTGAGCGCCCATTCATTCCGGCACAGCGACAGGGCATGTGATTTCTGCGCGGCGAATCCATCGAAAGCGCGGTATGCGGTTCGCACATTGGGATAGCTATAGGCGATCTCCAGGGTGTGATCGCTTGAGCCGCTGTCGACGATGACCACCTCATCGAAGTCCGCCATTCGGTCCAGTGAAGCGGCGATATTGGCTTCTTCGTTGAGGGTGATCAGGTAGACGCTGACCGGAATTTTCTCTGGCATCAGCTTATCCCGCCGCGGTTGTGATACTGCGCAGCACCTTCTTCGGGGCCAATGAGCGCAGACAATGGTAATCGTTGGGGCAATGCCAGGCATCACAGTCCGGGGCGCAGGCCCGCTCGCCGCGAAGCACCGCGCTGTTGCCGCCAAGCGGCGCCCAGATAGCTTCCCTGCTCGGGCCGAACAGCGCATGCACCGCCAGGCCGGCCGCCGCGGCCAGATGCATGGGGCCGCTGTCGCAGCCGATGAACAGTGCCGCCCGTCGGAACAGCGCCGTCAGTTCGGGCAAGTCCAGCAAATTGCAGAAATTCACGGTCAGGGGTTGCGGCATGAGCGCTTCGATTCCGGCAATGATATCCGCATCGAACTGCCCGGCACCGATCCAGACCGGTTGATAACCCGTCTCATGCAGACCTTGCGCCAGTTCGGCGAAGTGCTGTCCGGGCCACAGCTTGTAGGAGACGCTGGCGCCGGGGTGCATTATCGCAATTGGCCGGTTGATTCGATGTTCCGCCAACAGTCGTTCGATTCGGCCCGCAAGCGCCGGGTCGATCCGGAAATCCAGCTCGCTTGCCGGCGGTTTGCCGTCGCTTGAGGCGGCATATGGTCCCAGAATCTCTCCGAAAGCGTTGAAGCGGTGTGCGAGATAGTCAAGTTCCAACACCTCGCTGTAGAACCAGTTCGCGCGTTTGGCCCGTGGCCCGATGCGCCGCCGGCAGCCGCTGAGCCTTGCCAGCACGCCGGAAAAGCGCTCGCCTTCGAGGTCAATAAGGCAATGCCCGCGATATCTGCGCAGTTCGCCCAGAAAATCGAGATAGAGAGACAGGCGCTTGTGGAATTCCTGGTCCTTCGCCAATTGCTTTCTCGGGTAGTACAGCGCTCGCGCTTCCACTTGCGGCAATAGCGACAGCAGAGAGCGGAATCCCGTATCGAACACTGCCACCGCTTCGGGCTCCCGCGCCAGCGCCCGCATCACCCAGGGCAGGCCGAGAACGAGATTGCCCAGATAATGCGTGGGAAACAAAAGCAGTGGCGCTTGTTGCATAATCCTGGTTTGCGGCAAGGGCGAAAGGACAAGACTACCATCCGAAGCCATTAACGAGGCAGACGGGAAACCCCGAAGATATGGACCTCGACGTGTTCGACGAACTCATTCGCGAGTCCGTGGCGGAGATTGGGAACCGCTACGGCCAGTGACTTGGAGAAGCAGGAAAACTGGCGCGCCTGGAGAGATTCGAACTCCCGACCAACTGGTTCGAAGCCAGTTACTCTATCCAGCTGAGCTACAGGCGCGCAGGACGCGCTACTTTAGCGGTTTGCCCCGTCGCTGGCAAATTGCTTGATTGAATATATAATCCCCTTGCAAATGTTTGCGCAGGCTACCGCGAAACGACCGCTACTGCCCCTGGATCACCTCATTGCGGAGGGTGCCGATGCCGGAGAGTTCGACTTCGTAGATATCGCCCGGGACCATGGCGCGGGTGCTGCCCATGGTGCCGGACCAGATCATGTCGCCGGGCTCCAGGGTGAAGAAGCGCGAGATGTAACTCACCATTTCCTCCATGCCGAAGATCAGGTCCGAGGAGTTTTCCCCCTGGACGACCTCGCCGTTGAGACGGCCGGTGATCTGGATATTCCCGTAATCGGCGTCCTTGTACAGCACCGGGCCGACGGCATTGAAGCCGCGGCTGCCCTTGGCCCGCACCCACTGGATGTCGCTGCCCTGCCAGGAGCGCTCGCTGACATCGTTGCCCGCGGTAACGCCGAAGATGTATTCGTGGGCCTGGTCCGCGGGGACGTTTTCCGCGCGCTTGCCGATGACCACGGCCATTTCGGCTTCATAGTGCAGGTTCCGGGAACCGGCGGGCCGCACAATGGGGTCTTCCGGGCCCACCAGGGAACTCGGCGGCACCAGGAACAGGCCGGGCTCCTCCGCCGGGTCGCCGCTGATGTGGCTGTGGAAATTGAAGGCGGTCATGAATATCTGGGTCGGCTCCGCCGGGGCTTCGAGCTTGACCGTGTCGCGCCCGTGCCAGACGCCGGTATGCTCCATGGTTTCATACGGCGCCCCCGCGAGTTGCCATACCTGGCTGCCATGCAGCATGCCCCAGGAAATCTCGCCCCCATCCTGGGAATAGCGGACGAAAATTTCCGGTTCCGCGTCTTCCTGGGCAAGCGACGGCGCGCTGATGAAAAGGACGGCAAGCGTGACGAGCAGGGTCTGCATGTGGTTCATGTCGGTCTCCTGTCAGGGAATGCCTTGCGGCAAGCTGATGCTAAGCGGGCAGCCTGGTAGCGGTCAACCTCTCGCGTCGCGAAGGCATGGACCGAAAGCGGGCAAGCCGCTATGCTGCCGGTTTTTCAGGCTGGACCGGGGAAGACGGAGTCATGAATCGAGCCAAAGCGGGCGTGGGCGTCATAGTGCTGGCAATGCTGGCCTTGTCGCCGGCGGCGCGGCCCCAGGCCGTGGGCGATCACCAGTACACATCGGAAGCGATCGAACTCGGGTCGCGCATCTACACCAGTCAATGCGCCTTGTGCCATGGGCCCCAGGGCGGACTCGTCGACGGCATCGACCTGCGGCTCGGCGTCTTTCGCAGCGTAGGCTCGGACGAGGATCTGCGCCGGGTCATCGCCGAAGGCTCGGGCGAAGGGCAGATGCCGGCCTTCGACTTCGGCGCGGGCGAAATGGAGGGCGTCATCGCCTATATTCGCGCCGGCTTCGATCCCGAGGGTGTCG
>JAJDSZ010000109.1 GCA_022827425.1 Pseudomonadales bacterium
CGTGGCGATACCGTCCACCACCGCTGGAAATCTCACCCGGGGCGACCGGGACTACTTCCGCATCGACATCGCCCAGGCCGGGACCCTGGACCTGGCCAGCACCGGGAGCCGGGACACCTACGGAACGCTGTTCGACAGCGCGGGGAACCGTCTGGAGCAGAACGACGACGGCGGCCAGGGCTACAACTTCCGCATCGTGACCGGCCGGCTGCGGGCGGGCGCCTACTACCTGGAGGTGCGCGGCTACAGCGTGAACACCACGGGCGACTACAGCGTGTCGGTGGCGGGCAGCGCGCGGAGCAACGCGGGGCTTCCGGACGCGGTTCCGCCCGCGGTGACGGTCAACCCCATCGCGGACGGATTCGAAAACACCCCGGTGCAAGTCGGCGTAACGCTGACGGGCGGAAACTACGATGGAACGCCGGAGTACAACTGGGTCGTGACCGGCGGCGTGCTGGACAATCCGGCTTCCGCGACCCCGACCTGGACGCGGCCCGCGGTGGACGCGGACACGGGTCACACCGTGGGTGTCGCCGTTACGGTTCGCGGCGCGGGAACGAACGCCCGCGCCGGCTCCAGCGTCACCCTGAGCACGAGCCGGTCTCCCACGGTGCGCGATACCACCTCCTGTGTGAACGACGCCAAGTGGAGCACCGTCGCTGGCTATTACGATGCCAACGCCAACAGGGGCCCGAACTACGGCGCGAACTGGTACCGTGTCCTGATCGCCTACCAGGGCGAGGATCCCGAAAGGGAGCTTCCCGCCTGGGAGGGCTCGACGAGCCGGCCCACAACGCCCTACACCGCCGCGGAAGCGACCTTGGGCGAGGCGGTGTGGTCCGGCTGGACGCCGGTTCGGCGGGTGCTGGACTGTCTTGAGCAGTAGGCGGTCGCCGCCCGTGACCCCGCCCGCCGCCGTGGCGGCGGGCGGGCGCGCAATCCCCGGAGCGAACCGGAGGAGAATCCGCGGTCAGGTCTTGCGGCGCGGCAGCCGCACCACCCGGGTGTCGCTGAGGCGGTCGTGGGCGGCGTCGCCGTTGGGGTCGAGAAACAGCCAGAAATAACCCAGGCCAAACAGCAGGAAGGCTGGCCAGGCGCAGAGGAAGCGAATCAGGGCCTGTGTGACGCTCATCATCCCGCCGGTCCGGGATTCGGCCCGGATGCGCCAGGCGAGCATGCCCAGGGTCTGGCCGCTCCGGGTCCAGAACCAGATATGGAACCCGCCCGCGCTGGCGCACATCAGCCCGAATAGAAAAAACCCGAAGACCGGGTCGGTCTGCAATGTTCCGTCAATGATCCGGTTGGTTCCCGCCCCGGCCAGCAACTGCGCCACAAAGCCAAGCCCCATCCAGATCGCCAGCACCAGAAAAGCATCGTAGAGCAGGGCGGCCAGCCGCCGGGCAAGCCCTGCCCGGGGACATGCGATATTCCGCTCCGGGCTAGTGTGCTGTCCCATAGGTTCGCAGCATGATTTTCCCGAAAATTCCGGGTGGCAAACGCAGATTGGAGTTTATGCTTTCGCGATACCCGCCTCAAGGTGGTCAGGGATGCGCATTCCACCAAAACGATGATGGCGGGCAGCGGTTCTCATTTTGGCAGTGGGCCGCGCTCATATCAGTTATCCCGCGCGCAGTCGCGGGATCTCATTGGGTGGTCACTGCGAGGGATTCTGCGACTACGCTTCGCTTCGCGCAGAATGACGTAGGGGCTCCCAGGGTTTCGTTGTCACTCCCCGGTCGGGGGGGATGGTAGGTGTCGCCGATGGTGCGGCCGCCGTTGCCGTTGGCGCGGTTGAGCTTGCCGGCGAGGGCGTCCCTGGCCAGGGCGATAGCGCTCATCAATGAAGTCAGCGAAAGCGCGCCGATATAGTCGGAGAAAGCTTGAAGACTCCCGGCGTCCGCTCTTTCCAGGGCATCAATGTAATCCGGTTTGCCCTGGGCGGTGATTACCGGCGGCGGCAGCGAGCGATTGATGTAGGCCCAGGCCATGAGCAGCCGCGAACCGCGGCCATTGCCGTCGAGCCGGCGCGGATTGTTCGGCCGAATCTTCCACCGGCCTTTGGTGCGGAACGGCACCGCAATCCTGCGGCCCTGTATGTCGAGCCCGGTCACCGTGGCCTGATGCCGGGTCAGCAACTGATGCCAGCTCTTGATCATGGACTGGGACAGCGGCCTGCCGCTGGCGACATCCTCGAACATCATGTCGTAGGCGGCTTCCTGGTCATGCAACAGGCCGCGGATCGTCTCGTCTTCGACGGATTCGAAGGTGTGGGCGCCCACAACGCCGGCGAAACCTTCGGCCACGAGCTGCTCGGTGACGCCCCGGCGCAGGGTGTACAAGCCTTCGATCTGCCCGGTTTCGATGGCGAACGCGCGCACCCGCTCCCGCAGCCAGCCCCGCATGAAGCGTTCCTTCGCCGGGTCTCCCTTGAGGGATTCGCGGCAACGGGTCCAGGCCGCCTCCTGTTCCGCCTGCCCCGGAAGCGCCCAGCCCTCCGCCCCCGCGGGCATTTCCCGCAGCGGCCGCCAAACCCATGGATCATCGATCATCATGCCCGGATTGTGGCAGCAAAGCGTCGGCAAACCCGCGAAAGAAACGAGAAGCTTGTGAGGGAAGCGTTGATTTATACAAAACTTACCCCGTATTATGCCGAAAGCATAAACTTGGATAAGACCTGTAATTTATGGACCCCAAACAGAATCCATTCGCCCCCGGCGCCGGTACGCCTCCGCCGGAACTCGCGGGGCGCGATGAATTGATCGAGCGCGCCGCCATCGCGCTGGACCGGATCCGCGCGGGGAGATCGGCCCGGAGTTTCATCCTTTATGGGTTGCGCGGGGTGGGCAAGACCGTTTTGCTCAACCGGATTCGGTTGGACGCAGAGGCGCGCGGCATCGTCAGCGTCAAGATGGAGGCTCCCGAGGAGCGTTCGTTGCCCGCGCTGCTGATTCCCGCGCTGCGGTCGTCTCTCCTGCGCCTCAGCCGCGGCGAAGCGTTGAAGGACAGTTTGCTGACGGGCATGCGCGCGTTGGCGAGTTTCACAAAAGCCCTGAAAGTCAAATATCAGGACATCGAATTCAGTATCGACGCCGACCCGGAAATCGGATTGGCCGACAGCAGCGACCTGGACAGCGACCTTTCCGACCTCCTTGTTGTTCTCGGCAAGGCCGCGGCGGAACGCGGCACCGCGCTTGCGCTCTACATCGACGAACTTCAATATGTGCCGGAGAGTCAATTGGCTTCGCTGATCGCCGCGTTGCATGGCACCAGCCAGGAGCAATTGCCTATCGCCATGGTGGCCGCCGGACTTCCGCAATTGGTGGGCCGCGCCGGCGACGCCAGATCCTACGCGGAGCGTCTGTTCGAATTCACGCCGGTCGGACCGCTCGACGATGACGCCGCCCGGGACGCCTTGATCGTGCCGGCCGCCAGGGAAGGTGTCGAGATCGACCCTGACGCGATCTCGGAAATTTTGCGCGAGACGAGTGGATATCCCTATTTTCTGCAGGAATGGGGCAAGCACGGCTGGAACGCCGCCAGTTCATCCCCCATCGGGCTCGACGACGCCAGGCGCGCGACGAAAGAGGCGCTCGCCGAACTCGACGCGAGCTTTTTCCGTGTGCGTTTCGATCGGTTGACGCCGACCCAGAAACGCTACTTGCGCGCATTGGCGGAACTTGGACCCGAGCCCCAACGCTCCGGCGATGTCGCCCACACCCTGAATCAGAAAGTCACCGCCGTTGCTCCGGTGCGCAACTCGCTCATCGCCAAAGGCATGATCTACAGCCCAAGCCATGGCGAAACCGCGTTCACCGTACCGTTGTTCGATGAGTTCATGAAGCGGACCATGCCGCTGAATTGAGCCGGCGTCCCAGGCGGTTGCAGCCGTGAGTTTCATGGCCAAGGCTTCTGCCCGCGAAGATCTCGTCGGCCCGGTGATCCGCCGGATAGCCGCGGCGCGGCCTTGCGCTCCGGTCGCTACGCTCCCTCCGCGCAAGGCCGAAGGGGGACATCTCTACTTTGGAGAAAAGGGGACATTTCTACTTTGGTTTGACACTGGGCTGATTCTTGTTGACGCTCGACCGCCAAGGCCCTATACTTGCCCGCCTCCGAAATGCCAGTGAATGATTGCGGGGTGGAGCAGTCTGGCAGCTCGTCGGGCTCATAACCCGAAGGTCGCAGGTTCAAATCCTGCCCCCGCTACCAAATCAGCCGTCACCTCGCCTCGCGGGGTGGCGGTTTTCTTCTTCCGGTAACGCCCGTGAATTTATTGCGCTGGCTACTGTCATTTGCCGTTACTTTTGGGTAGACTCCCCCGGTTTACGAACGCGGGCTCCCTCCAGACCGGATAGTAACGCGCTCATTTTGGAGAGGATTGTGTACTAGGAGCCGGATGACCAGACTTGGCGCTGTTCGCAGAAGCGTGAGCAGCCATTCGGGTTTTCGAGAGTGGGCCGCTGGCCCATTTTTTGTATCCGGCAAAGCTGCCCGGAAAGTCTTCAATGGAGCTTCCGCGGCAATGCATCGGAGCGCAGAATCGCAGGATGAGCGGGGTTGAAGGAAAGCCTGGGAGGAGAGGCGCGGTTGAAACAGAGCGAGGTGCGGATCGGCAAGGCGATCGCCCCCGCAATCGAGGCATTGGGCCTGGAGTTGTGGGGTGTGGAACATTTGCGGCATGGCCGGCGGGTGACTCTGCGTATTTTCATCGATTGCCTGTCAGGCGTGACGATCGATGACTGCGAGCGGGTGAGCCGCCAGGTGAGCGCGATTCTCGACGTGGAAGACCCGATAGCGGAGGAGTACACGCTGGAGGTTTCCTCGCCGGGGATTGACCGCCCCTTGTTCACCCTGCCGCAGTTCGAGCGCTTTGTCGGCGAGGAAGCGAATGTGTGCCTGCGAATCCCGCTGGAAGGGCGGCGCAGGTTCCGGGGAGTGATTGCGCAGGTGATGGCGGACCGGATCGCGTTGCGGATGGAAGGCGGAACCATCGAAATGCTGCATGCCGACATCGAGCGCGCCGGGCTTTCGCCGCCGTCGGCGGATGCCGCAAAGCCCCGCATGGGAAAAAAGAAGCCCAACAAGCGACGGGGTTCGAAACGAGTGAAAACAAGATGATGAACAGCAAAGAAATTCTGATGGTCGCCGATGCCGTCTCCAATGAGAAAGGCTTGGGGAAAAACGTCATTTTCGAGGCCATCGAATCCGCTTTGGCAACAGCCACCCGCAAGTACCACGACCGGGACAATATCGACTGCCGGGTCGCGGTGGATCAGCAGACCGGCGAATTCGAGACTTTTCGCGTCTGGACCGTGCTCGAGGAAGAAGACGAGGAGTTTGAGCAGGGAAGTCACATGACCCCGGAACAGGCCGCGGAAAAAGACCCCGCCCTGACCGTCGGCGGCACCTGGGAAGAAAAGATCGACAACGTGACTTTCGGCCGTATCGCCGCCCAGACCGCAAAGCAGGTCATCGTGCAGAAAGTGCGCGAGGCCGAGCGCGAAATCGTTATCGAGGAGTTCAAGCACCGGGTCGGCGAACTGGTCAATGGCACGGTGAAGAAAGTCACCCGGGACGCCGCCATCGTGGACCTTGGCGGCAATGCCGAAGCCGCCCTGCCCCGGGACCAGATGATTCCCCGGGAGAGTTTTCGCATGGGAGACCGGCTGCGGGCGCTGCTGGTGGATGTCCGCTCGGAACAGCGCGGGCCCCAGCTTTTCCTGAGCCGCACTTCGCCGGAGATGCTCATGGCGCTGTTCCGCATCGAAGTGCCGGAAATATCCGAAGAGGTCATCGAGATCCGGGCGGCGGCGAGAGATCCGGGTTCCCGGGCCAAGATCGTGGTCAGCACCAATGACGGCCGTATCGACCCGGTGGGGGCCTGCGTCGGCATGCGCGGCTCCCGGGTGCAGGTGGTGTCCAATGAACTCGCCAGCGAACGGATCGACATCATCCCCTGGGACGATAATCCGGCCCAGCTCGTCATCAACGCCATGGCGCCGGCGGAAGTCGCCTCGATCATCGTCGATGAGGACAGCCACACCATGGACATCGCCGTGGAAGAGGAAAACCTGGCCCAGGCCATCGGTCGCAACGGCCAGAACGTATGGCTCGCCAGCGAACTGACCGGCTGGTCGATCAATGTCATGAGCGTGGAAGACGCAGCCATCAAGCAGCAGCAGGAAACGAGCTCGCTGATCGAGTTGTTCACCGAGGCCATGGAAGTGGGCGAGGAACTCGCCGAAGTCCTGGTGCAGGAGGGATTCACCACCCTGGAAGAGATCGCCTATGTGCCGCTGGATGAAATCCTGGCCATTGAAGGTTTTGACGAGGAAATCGCCAATGAACTGCGCAACCGGGCCAAGGACGCCCTGGTGACCCGGGCGATCGCCTCCCAGGAAGACCTGTCGGCGGCGAATGTGGCGGAGGATTTGCTCACCATGGAAGGTATGGATGATCAGCTCGCCCTGCAACTGGCGCGCAAGGGAATCCTGAATATGGAGGAACTCGCGGAACAGTCCATCGATGAATTGATGGATATCGAAGACATGGACGAGGAACGCGCCGGCGAGTTGATCATGACCGCCCGGGCGCCCTGGTTCGCATGAGGCGCGGGAGACCTGAGTCCACGGGAGCGATTGCATGGCGGAAGTAAGTATTCGTGAATTTGCCGGCGCGGTAGGAGTGTCGGTGGAGAAGCTGCTTGCCCAGATCAAGGAAGCGGGCCTGCCTCACACCGAGGCGGATCATCTGATCTCCAACGCCGACAAGACCAAACTGCTGGTGCATTTGCGCAAGGGCCACGGCAGCGAGGAAGAGGAGGCAGCCCCGCGCAAGATCACGCTCAAGCGCAAGACGCTGGGCACCTTGCGCACCGCGGGGTCCCATGGCCGGGGCCGGACGGTGAATGTGGAGGTGCGCCGCAAGCGGACCTATATCAAGCGCAGCGCCGTCGAACAGCAGGAAGCCGCCACGGCGGAAGAAGCGGCGACCGCCGAAGAGCGGCGGAAGGCCCTTGACACAGGCGCCGGGCCGGCGCCGGAAACCCGGGATGCGGCACCGGAAACGCCTGCCGCCCCGGCGGAAGACAAGCCCGCCGGAACCAAACAGGACGCGGACACGCCGGAACCGGAACAGCCGGCAACGGAAGCGGAGACCAGGCCCGCCCAGGCAGCGCCGGAACAACCGCCCGCCAAGGCGGACGCGGGCCGCGGCGCCAAGGCTCCGGCCAAGCGCCGCGGGCGTGGCAAGCCCGGCGAACCGGCGGAAAAACGCAAGTCCAGCCTGCGGCCCAAGGCACCGGCCCAGCGGCGCAGGAAGCAGATCCACGTCAACGACGATTTTGTCCTGGAAGGCGGCGATATCGACGATCTCGCCCGCGGCCGCAGAATGGGCCGCAAGGCGAAGCCGCGCATGGCTTCCCAGCACGCATTCGAAAAGCCAACCGAATTCATCTCCCGGGAAATCACCATCGGCGAGGCCAACACCGTGGGGCAGCTCGCCCAGGGCATGTCGGTGAAATCCGCCGAGATCATCAAGATCCTGCTCAACATGGGGGTCATGGCGACCATCAACCATACCCTGGATCAGGACACTTCCACCCTGGTCATCGAGGAACTCGGCCACCGCGCCAGGTTCGTTTCCGAGGATGCCATCGAGGAACAGCTCGCCGAGTCCATCTCGCTTGAGAAAGGCAAGTCAGAGGCGTCCCGGGCGCCGGTGGTCACTGTCATGGGGCACGTCGACCATGGCAAGACTTCCCTGCTCGACCATATCCGCAATGCCTCCGTGGCGAGCGGCGAGGCGGGAGGCATCACCCAGCATATCGGTGCCTACCATGTGGAAACCGACGCCGGCATGATCTGTTTTCTCGATACGCCGGGCCACGCCGCCTTCACCGCCATGCGTTCCCGGGGCGCCAGGGCCACCGACGTGATTGTGCTCGTGGTGGCCGCCGACGACGGCGTCAAGCCCCAGACCGAAGAAGCCGTGCAGCACGCCCGGGCCGCTGAAGTCCCGCTGGTGGTCGCCGTCAACAAGATCGACAAGGAAGGCATCGACATCGACCGCGTCAAGAACGAACTCGCGGCGCTGGAAGTCATTCCCGAAGACTGGGGCGGAGACACCCAGTTCATGCCGGTGTCGGCCCATACCGGCGAAGGCGTCGACCAGTTGCTCGAAGCCATCCTGCTGCAGGCCGAATTGCTCGACCTCAAGGCCTACTCCGATGTGCCCGGCCAGGGCGTGGTCATCGAATCGCGTCTCGACAAGGGCCGCGGGCCGGTGGCCACGGTGCTGGTGCAGAACGGCACCCTCAACGCCGGAGACGTGGTGCTCGCGGGAGTGGAATTCGGCAGGGTGCGGGCCTTGATGGACGAACGGGGGCGGAACGTCGATTCCGCCGGACCTTCGATTCCAGCGGAAATCCTCGGCCTCAATGGCGTCCCCAATGCCGGCGATGAGTTTGCGGTCGTGGCCGATGAACGCAAGGCCCGGGAAGTGGCCGAGTTCCGCCAGGTTCGCCTCAAGGAAAACCTGCTAGCCCGGCAGCAGGCCGCCAGCGTGGAAAGCATGCTGGTGGACCTGGGCAAGGACAGCGTCAAGCTATTCAAGGTGGTCCTCAAGGCCGATGTGCGCGGCTCGCTGGAGGCGATCAACGGCGCCCTGGCCGGGTTGAATACCGAAGAAGTCCGCTGCGACGTGGTGGCCAGCGGGGTCGGCGGCATTACCGAAACCGACGCCAATCTCGCCGCGACTTCCCAGGCCATGGTGATCGGCTTCAACGTGCGCGCCAACAAGGCGGCCCGGGACATTATCGAAAACGAACACCTGAATTTGCGCTATTACAATGTGATTTATGAAGTCATCGACGACGCCAGGGCCGTCATGAGCGGAATGCTGGCGCCGGAAATTCGCGAGGAAATCATAGGCGTGGCGGAAGTGCGCGATGTATTCAATTCGCCCAAGTTCGGCCAGATCGCCGGCAGCATGGTGGTCGAAGGCTCCGTGCATCGCAGCAAGCCGATTCGCGTGTTGCGGGACAATGTGGTGATTTACCAAGGGGAACTGGAATCCCTGCGCCGGTTCAAGGACGACATCAACGAGGTTCGTCACGGCATGGAATGCGGCATCGGCGTGCGCAATTACAAGGATGTGCAGGTGGGCGACAAGATCGAAGTGTATGAAACCACCGAAGTGACCCGGACCCTGTCAGCTTCCGCATCGGCGGGAATCCCTACCGTATCCGTAAGTTTGAAACCACCGGAGTGACCCGGACCCTGTAGCGACTCAACGCCATGATGGAAAACAATTCCCGGGCCCGGCGGGTGGCGGACCAGATTCAGCGCGACATTGCCGCGCTGATCCAGGTCGAGGTGAACGATCCGCGAATTGGCCTGGTCTCGGTGACCGGTGTGGAAGTCAGCCCTGATCTGGCCCACGCGAAAGTCTTCGTGACTTCGCTGGGTGTCGGCGATACCGGCAGGGAACGATCCGATGCCGACGGGCGGGAAAGCACCGCGGCGCTGAATGGCGCCGCCGGGTACTTGCGCGGCTTGCTCGCGCGGCGCCTGCAACTGCGGGTGGCGCCAAGGCTGCGGTTCTTTTATGACGCCAGCGTGGAGCGCGGCCGCCAGCTCGACGAGCTGATCGACAGCGCCCTGGCGGCGGACCGGGAGCGGCATTCGTGAACGCCCCGGCACGGGGACGCTGAAAGGACGGCGGGATATGGGCAGGCGGCGCAAGAGAGGCAGGGATGTCAGTGGACTGCTGGCGCTCGACAAGGCGCCGGGTTTGTCGTCCAATGCCGCCCTGCAGCAGGTGAAGCGGATATTTGGGGCGGGCAAGGCGGGCCATGGCGGCAGTCTTGATCCCCTGGCCACGGGAGTCCTGCCGCTTTGCTTCGGCGAGGCGACCAAGGTCTCGCAGTTTCTGCTCGATTCGGATAAGCGGTACCGGACGCGCATGAAACTCGGCGTCCGCACCGACAGCGGCGACAGCGAAGGCAGGGAAATCGCCGTCTGCGGGCAGTTCAGCGTGACCCGGAAGCAGGTGGCCGAGGCGCTGGAAAGTTTTCGCGGCGAGATCGAACAGGTGCCGCCAATGCATTCGGCGGTGAAAGTGCGGGGAATGCCGCTGTACAAGCTGGCGAGAAGCGGCCGCGTAATTGAGCGCGAGGCGCGCCGGGTGACGATTCATGACATTGCCCTGACGAATTTCGCGCCGCCCGAGATCGAGATCGAACTGGCCTGCAGCAAAGGGACCTATATCAGGACGATAGCCGACGAGCTTGGCCAGATGCTGGGCTGCGGCGCCCATGTCATCGCCCTGCGGCGATTGCGGGCCGGCGGATTCGGCGAGGAGGACTGTATAACCGCCGCGGAACTGGAACAGGAAATGGAAAGCGGTGGCCTGGCCGGCATTGATCGCTTGCTGGCGCCCATGGACCGGCCGCTGCGGGATTTGCCGGCGGTACTGCTGCCGGAGATTGCGGCAAACCAGGTGCGCGGCGGTCAGTCGGTGCTCGTGCGGCACCTGCCCGCGGAGGGATTGGTGAGGATGTACCGCAAGACCGACCAACAGGAGCGTTTTATTGGCATCGGCGTCATCGACGACGACGGCAAGGTAGCGCCGAAGCGCCTGATCGTGGAAGCCGCCGGCTGATTCGCCGGGACCCCGCGATGCGGGCAAACAGAAGCTGGAGAGAGAAATGGCTTTATCAACCGAAGAGAAACAGACGATCATCAAGGAGTACGCAACCGGCGAGGGGGACACGGGTTCCCCGGAAGTGCAGGTTGCCTTGCTGACCGCCAACATCAACGACCTGCAAGCGCACTTCAAGCAGCATACCCGTGATCACCACTCACGCCGCGGTTTGATCCGCATGGTCAACAGCAGGAAGAAACTGCTCGACTATCTCAAGGGCAAGGATGTTGATCGCTACGCCACGCTGATCAAGCGGCTCGGACTGCGCCGCTAGGAAAAGCACACAAAATCATCAGGACCGCCGCCAAAGCAGCGGCCAACAGGAAATACTCATGTTCAAGATCACAACCAAGACCTTTCAATATGGTGACCAGCAGGTCACCCTGGAAACCGGCAAAATGGCCCGCCAGGCCACCGGCTCGGTTACCGTCACCATGGGCAACTCCAAGGTGCTGGCGACCGTGGTGGGCAGGAGGGAAGCTTCGGCCAATGCCGACTTTTTCCCCCTGACGGTCAATTATCAGGAGAAAACCTACGCCGCGGGCAGAATCCCCGGCGGCTTCTTCAAGCGCGAAGGGCGCCCCACGGAAAAGGAAACCCTTACTTCGAGGCTGATCGACCGGCCCATCCGGCCGCTGTTCCCCAAGGGTTTCCGCAACGAAGTGCAGGTCATCTGCACGGTGATTTCCGCCGACAAGGACCACGACCCGGACATCCCCGCCATGCTCGGCGCCTCCGCCGCGCTGGCCATCTCCGGGATTCCCTTCGCCGGCCCCATCGCCGCCGCCCGGGTCGGGATCGACCCGGACACCGGCTACCGGCTCAACCCTTCCATTGGCGAATTGCAGAAGTCCGTCCTCGACATGGTGGTGGCGGGCACCCGTTCCGCCGTGCTGATGGTGGAATCCGAAGCGAATGAACTGAGCGAAGACCAGATGCTAGGCGCGGTGCTTTTCGCCCAGCAGGAAATGCAGGTGGCCATCAGCGCCATCGACGAACTCAGGCAGGCCGCCGGCAAGCCAGAATGGGACTGGCAGCCTGCGGCGAAGAACGAGGCCCTGGCCGAGGCCCTGAAGGAGCGGTCCGCCGCCGGAATCACCGAGGCCTACCAGATTTCCCGCAAGGTGGAACGCTCCGCCGCCGTGGCCGAAATCCAGGCCGACGCCGTGGCAAATCTGGCCGATGTTGACGCCGGAATCAGCGAGGCGGATGTGCGCGGCGCATTCGCCACCCTGGAGAAAAGCATCGTTCGAAACCGCATAATCGATGGCGAGCCCCGCATCGACGGCCGCGACACGCGCTCCGTGCGCCCCATCGACGTGGAAGTGGGCATCCTGCCCAAGGCCCATGGCTCCGCCCTTTTCACCCGGGGCGAAACCCAGGCGCTGGTGGTGACGACCCTGGGGCCGGTGCGCGATTCGCAACTGATCGAAGGGCTCGCCGGCTCACACAAGGAAGGTTTCATGCTGCATTACAACTTTCCGCCTTACTCCGTCGGCGAAACCGGATTCATGGGCGGCCCCAAGCGCCGGGAAATCGGCCATGGCCGCCTCGCCAAGCGCGGCGTAGCCGCATTGATGCCGGCGGAAGAAGACTTCCCCTACGCCATCCGGGTGGTTTCCGAAATCACCGAATCCAATGGCTCCAGCTCCATGGCCTCGGTCTGTGGCGCGAGCCTTGCCATGATGGACGCCGGCGTGCCCCTGCGGGCGCCGATTGCCGGCATCGCCATGGGCCTGATCAAGGAAGACGAGCGCTTTGCCGTGCTCACCGATATTCTCGGCGACGAGGATCATCTCGGCGACATGGATTTCAAGGTCGCCGGCACCGCCAAGGGGGTAACCGCCCTGCAGATGGACATCAAGATCCAGGGCATCACCGAAGAGATCATGGAACAGGCCCTGGCCCAAGCCCACGAAGCCAGGCAGCATATCCTCGGCGAGATGGGCAAGGTCATCGCCGAGGCGCGCCCGAATGTGAATGAGAATGCGCCGAGCATGGCCACGCTCCGCATCGACCAGGACAAGATTCGCGATGTGATTGGCAAGGGCGGCGCCGTAATTCGAGCCATCACCGAGGAAACCGGCGCGGCGGTGGATATCGACGACGACGGCATCGTGCGCATTTATGGCGAAGACGCCGTGTCCCGGGATGCCGCCCTCGAGCGCATCAACGCCATAACGGCCGAAGCCGAAATCGGCAAGCTCTACAATGGCACCGTCGCCCGCATTGTGGACTTCGGCGCCTTCATCACCATCCTCCCCGGCAAGGACGGGCTCGTGCATATTTCCCAGATCGCCAACAAGCGCGTGGAAAACGTCGGCGACTACCTCACCGAAGGCGAGGAAGTGCTCGTGAAGGTGCTCGACCTCGACCCCAGGGGCCGCATCAAGCTCAGCATCAAGGAGATCACCGAGGAGGAAAAAGAAGCCTTCGTGGCTTGACCGCGAAGGCTGGCATTGTGTGGCGAAATGGGTAAAATCGGCTGAGTGTCCGATTTCCCGTCGCGCTTTCCGGCGCGCAACAATGAGTATCTGAACATGGCGCAGCAAATCCGTTTCGGTCTGGTCCGTCTGGTGCTGGCATTGCCCGCGCTGCTGGTCTCTGCCGCGGCTTCGGGGCAGCAGGATGGGGTCACCTTCCATCGCGATATCGAGCCGATTCTGCAAAGGAGCTGCCAGAATTGCCACCGGGTTGGCGGCGTTGGCCCCATGCCGCTGGTTACCTATGAACAGGTGGCGCCTTTCGCCGGGCTGATCGAGTACAAGACCGGCATCCGCGACCGCGCCGGCGCCATGCCGCCCTGGTACATGGAAAAGAACATCGGCATCCAGGATTACAAGAACGATCCTTCCCTGAACGATGAGGAAATCGAGGCGATTTCGGTCTGGGCAAGCACCGGTGCCCTTCGCGGCGACCCCGCCGACGCGCCCGAGCCGCTGGTCTTCGACGACAGTGTCAAGTGGACCGCCGGCGAGCCGGACCTGATCGTCAGCACCAACCCGGTAACCAAACTCGCCGGAACTCCCGACTGGTGGGGCGAAATCGACCGCATCCCCATACCGCTGGAAGAAGACCGCTACGTCAAATCCGTGGAAATCGTCGAAGTCAACGATGTCAACTATCAGGCTGGCACCGGCCGCGAGACCGTGGGCGGCCGCTACATCTTCCACCACATGATCTGGAGCACCGCCGAGATCGACGAAAACGGCCAGCGTATCGACGACACCGTCACTTCCTGGCCGGTGCATGAGGTGGGCCGCAACCCCGACATCTTCGACGAGGACGCCGGCCGGCTGCTGCGCCCCGGCACCTATGTGGTTTCCGATTCGGTGCACCTGCACTCCAATGGCCGGGACACCACCGGCCATCTGGAAATCGGCTTCCGCTTCCATCCCGCGGGCTACCAGCCCAAGTACGAACGGGTCAGGCTCGGCCTCGGCAATGGTGTCGACATCAGTATCGCCGGCAACCGGAACAACCAGGAGCTGCATGCCTATGTGGCCCTGGAAGACAATATCAAGATCGTAACCTTCGAGCCCCACCTGCATGCCCCGGGCGAGCGGATGTGCCTTGAAGCGATCTGGGGTTATACCGTGGAGACGCTTTCCTGCGTCGGTTACGACCACAACTGGGTGCGCGGCTACGCCTATGCCGATCACGCCCAGCCGCTGCTGCCGAAAGGCACGATCCTGCATATCGTCGGTTACATGAACAATACCGGGACCAATCCGAACGTACCGGACCCGCGCAACTGGCAGGGTTCCGGCAACCGCTCGGTAACCAACATGTTCATCGACCTCGGCATGCGGGTGAAGCTCACCGACGAGCAGTTCGTGGAAGAAATGGCCGAAAGGCGCCGGATACTTGATCTCGGGCCCAATGACCATGTCATTGGCTGTCCGCTGTGCGGCGCGCCGCTGGTGGCGCCGACTCCCGTGGCCGCGGCGGAAGCCTCGGACTGAAATTTTCCACTGACACAAGAGGATGGGAAGCAAAATGCTTGTTGCAAGCGGGTCGGGTATGCCCCGGCAAAAGTTCGCCATTTTTCTGCTGACCGCCCTGATGGCGGGTGCCTCCGGCGCCCAGACCTATCGCACCGGGCAGCATGTGGAACCCGCCTTCGAGGGTTGGCGCCCCAATGACGAAGGCGGCTACAACCTGATGTTCGGCTACATGAACGAGAACTGGGAGGAGTCTCCCGACGTTCCCGTGGGCGAGCACAATTATTTTGAGCCCGGCGACCCGGATCGCGGCCAGCCCGAGCATTTCCTGCCGCGCCGCAACCGCTTCACCTTCGAAGTACCGGTGCCCGCCGACTGGGGCGACCGGGAACTCGTCTGGACCCTCACCGTGAACGGTGTCGAGAAAAAGGCCTATGGCACCCTGCGCTACGACTATCTGGTGGACAATATGGTCATCGCCTCGGAGACCGGCTCGCTGGGCGCCGGCACGAGCAGTCCGGAATCCCGGGCCAATGTGCCGCCGGTGGTGGCGATTCAGGGCGACGACATTCGCACCGTCGCCGTGGGTGAGCCCCTGGTGCTCGACACCCTGGTCACCGATGACGGCCTGCCCGAGCCCACCGACCCGGTGGAAGAGGCGCGCAGCTTCGCCGAATTCGCCGGCGGACCGCTGGCGGCCGCTTTCGTCACGCCCGAGCTGATCATGGAGCGCCGCATGACGAGTCCGCCCGTGAGAGTGACCGTGGACAAGGTCAACGGCCTGTACTACTCATGGAACAAGTATCGCGGCCCCGGCAAGGTCAGCTTCGATCCGCCCCAGGTAAAAGTCTGGGAAGACTCCCGCACCAGCGCGAATTCGCCCTGGGGCGCATTGTTCCTGCCGCCGCCGATTCCGGAAGACGGCATCTACTCGGTAACCGCCACCTTCGACGAACCCGGCACCTACGTATTGTGGGGCAGGGCGGATGACGGCGGCTTGTACCACGACGGTTACATCACGGTGAACGTCACCGAATAGACTCCCTGGAGGCGACGATGCACATGTTTCGCAAGCCTGTCCGATTCCTGATTCAGGTTGTATTCCTTGCCCTGGCGGCCCAGGTCGGCTTCGCCCAGGACTTCTACTATCCGCCGCCCGGGGAATGGGAACGGCGCGCGCCGGAAGAAGCGGGCATGGACAGCGCGAAACTGGCGCAAGCGGTGCAACTGGCCAGGGACAATACCGTGGTCGAGCCCCACGACATGGCCCAGTTCATCGAACGCAGCTTCGGCCGCGAGCCGCATTTCAGCATTCTCGGCCCGGTCAAGCGCAGGGAAGAAGGCTCCGGGCTGGTGGTGCGCAACGGTTATATCGTCGCCGAATGGGGTGACATCGAACGCGAGGACATGACCTTCAGCGTCACCAAGAGTTACTTGTCCACCATGGCGGGGCTGGCGCTGGACGAGGGCCTGATCGAAGACGTGACCGATCCGGTGAAGGATTACTTTCCCCACGAAAGTTTCGACGACCCGCATAACGCGCCGATCACCTGGGAGCATTTCCTCGACCAGTCGTCGGACTGGGCGGGAACGCTCTGGGGCAAGCCGGACTGGGCCGACCGTCCCCACGACTACGACCCGGCCATCGCGATCGACCGCGAAATGCATGAGCCCGGCACGTTCTACAAGTACAACGACGTGCGCGTGAACATGCTCGCCTACTCGCTGCTCAACGTCTGGCGCGAGCCGCTGGACGGCGTGCTCCGGGAGCGGGTCATGGATCCGATCGGCGCCAGCGAGGAATGGGAATGGCACGGCTATGAAAATTCCTGGGTCGAGATCGACGGCCGGCGCATGCAGTCGCCATCCGGTGGCGCTCATTGGGGCGGCGGTTTCTTTATCAGTACGCTCGACCATGCCCGCTTCGGCTACCTGTTCCTGCGCGACGGCAACTGGGACGGCGAGCAGCTAGTTTCACGGGAATGGGTGGATGCGGTGCAACAGCCTTCGGTCCCCTACAAGCGCTACGGTTACATGTGGTGGCTGAATACCGATCGGGAAGCGGTCGAGAACGCGCCGGAAAGCGCTTTCTATGCGAGCGGCGCGGGCGGCAACTACATCTGGATCGACCAGGAGAACGATCTGCTGGTGGTGATGCGCTGGGTGCCTCGCATGGGCGAGGTCATGGCTGCCTTCACCGACGCCATCGTGCGGTTGTAGCGATCTGTCATTCTGCGCGAAGCGAAGCGGAGACGCAGAATCTCCTCGGGGCTGCTGCCGAGAGGATCGAATATGAAGACTTCACTGAGAATTTTGTTTCACAGCTTCCTGCTGATCTCCGCCCTGGGCGCCGCCTCTCTCGCCACGGCCCAATCCGGCGTTCGGGTGAACAAGCTGATTGAGTTGTTCGAGAATGACGAGCCGGCATTCGGGCTGCTTTCCTTCAACTATTCCCTCGACACCGCCCGCTCGCTGGCAAACTCCGGGCTCGACTTCATCATGATCGACATGGAGCACGCGCCTTTCGACGTCGAGCGACTGCGCCTGTTCCTGCTCGGCATGACCAACAAGCGCGAGATCATCGAAAAAGGCAATCTGCAGCCCGATGTCGTGCCCTTCGTGCGCATCCCCGC
>JAJDSZ010000052.1 GCA_022827425.1 Pseudomonadales bacterium
GAGCACAAACCTGGCCAATCTGCTCGGGGCGGACCAACTGGACGAGTTGCAGCAATACAGTAATTTTCTCAGCCGCGATTCGGCTCGACTGATCTATGGCGAGACCTTGTCGCGCATGGGCGCCGCACTGAGCGGCGACGCACAGCAACTCGCCTTGCAGACCTTGCTGGATCAACTGTATTCCGCAGCGAACAACTACGGCGCTCTCGTGGGCCCCGACGGCAGCATGCGAACGGCCTACAACAGTCAGCTCGAAGCATATGATCGCACCCGCGAACAATTGCAGGGCGAACTCGGCCCGGAGCAGATGAACCAGTTTGACCGCTTCCTCGACTCCCGCCGCAACGGAGTAGACCTCGTGCTCGAAGCCAGCGTCGACGAATCCGGCGGCCTCCGTTTGCGCAACGAACGCGTAGCCGTCGAGAACCTGCCGAACTGATGCAACGAACTATCCCCGCGCATGCGGGGGAACCTCCCGAGCGGAACGAAAGCACAGAAGGCGGCGTACACTATCCCCGCGCATGCGGGGGAACCGCGATCTCCGTTCCGAGCCTCTCGCGGCGTCGGCCTGGCGCCATGACGACGGGACAGCCCCTGGACCGAAGCGCCAGCCTCGTGTTCCTTTTTCGGGATGTTCACGGCGATTTTCGCGCAAGATTCCCTTCCTGC
Organism: Pseudomonadales bacterium; assembly: GCA_022827425.1. GTDB lineage: Bacteria > Pseudomonadota > Gammaproteobacteria > Pseudomonadales > Pseudohongiellaceae > UBA9145. The sequence goes on from JAJDSZ010000052.1 coordinate 670, forward strand.
GGGCGCGGCCGTCACCCGGAACCCGGATGCCGCCTCGGAAGAGGGTCTGCTCCTCAACCTCGGTTTCGTCATCGCCTGGTGAGACCCGATCGGCGCAGCCGACGAAAAGCGCCGCTTTTCGAGGGCCGAACGACTTGCCAAGGAAGGCAGGACGGCATTGCACCCCACAATGACCCGCAACAGGTTAGAATCGCCGGCAAGCGGAGGGCGCTGCCATGGCGGAGCAATTCGGGTCCCTGACCCCGAAGCATATTGAATTCATTGAACGGCAGCCGGTATTCTTTGTCGGCACCGCCGGCGCTGAGGGGAAAATCAATGTTTCTCCGAAAGGCCTCGACACCCTGCGGGTGCTCGGCCCCAACCGGGTCGTCTGGCTCAACCTCACCGGAAGCGGCAACGAAACCGCGGCCCATGTGCTGGAAAACCGCCGCATGACCCTGATGTTCTGCTCCTTCGGCAAGCAGCCCCTGATCCTGCGGCTCTACGGCCGCGCCGAAATGATTCACGGGGACCAGGAGCAAAGGTTCGCAAGCCACGCGGCGCGATTCAGCGAACAACCCGGCGCCCGGCAATTCTTCGAACTCGAAATCGACCTCGTGCTCACTTCCTGCGGCTACGGCGTTCCCAGATTCGACGGGGCCGGGGAACGCAAGACCCTCGGCAAATGGGCGGCGAACAAGGGCGAGGCGGGCATCCGCCAATACTGGCTGGAGAAGAACCGGCAAAGCCTCGACGGCAAGGCCACCGGCATCACCAGTGAATGACCCGCTCGACGATAGCCGGGAGTTTGCCTCCGGGCCGGTGCCGGCGGCGCGGCGGGTGGGTTGGGTCCGGGTGGGGCTGATCAGCGCCATGGTGGGCTTTTCGCTGCCCACGTTCGTCGCCGGGGTGGAAGTCTTCCAGGCCGCGCCGAACGACGAAGCGGCGCTTGCGGTGTTGCTCGGCTGCCTCATGCTCACATTCATCGGCGCCTTGACAGGTTCCATCGGCGCCCGCACCCATCTGAGTTCCTACCTGCTCGTGCGCATCGCCTTCGGCCCGCGGGGCGCGGCCCTGGTGAACATCGCCTTCGCCCTGTCATTGCTTGGCTGGTTCGGCGTCAATATCGACCTGTTCAGCGCGGCGCTGCTGCGATTGTTCGAGGATGTGCCTGGCATTGCGGCGATTCCCTGGGTGGTGGAAGGCTTTGCCGGCGCGGTAATGACGATTACCACGATTTACGGTTTCAGCGCCATCAACCGGCTGTCCATGCTGCTTGTGCCGGTGATGATGGTGGTCACCGCGGTGCTGGTGAATGCGGCCCTCGGCGTGGCCTCGCCCGGAGAGATTTTCTCCGGCAACGACGGCGGCGGGCTGTCCTTCGGCGACGCGGTTTCCTCGGTGGTGGGAGGGGTTATCGTCGGCGCCGTGATCCTGCCCGACATCACCCGCTTCATCGCCCGCTGGCAGGGCGCCGTCTTTACCGCACTGCTTTCCTATCTGCTGGTCAACAGCCTGGTGATGATCGCCGGCGGCATGGCTTCCGAGGTGCTTGGGAACGACGATTTTCTCGATGTGATGCTAGTCATGGGCCTGGGCTGGGGGGCTTTTGCCATCATCATGGCCGGAAGCTGGGTGCTCAATACCCTCAATCTGTACAGCACCACACTCAGCGTCGAAGCGACTTTTCCGAAGTTGGAAAACCGGCTGTCCATCGTCGTCCTTGGCCTTGTAGGCACCGGCGCCGCCTTTCTCGAAATTCTCGATTTCTTTCTGACTTTCCTGTTGTATCTCGCCATCGTCTTCGTCCCGGTTGCCGGCGTCATCGCCGTGGATTACCTGTTCCTGCGCCGCTCCGCTTACCACGGAGAGTCGGGCTTGACCGGGCGCCGCTTCTCCCCGGGCGCGCTTGCCGCCTGGGCCGCGGGCGCCGCGGTGGCATTGCTGGGTTCGCTGGAGCTGCTGCGCCTCAGCGGCATAGCCGCGCTGGACGCCATGCTCGTTTCAGCGATCGCCTACGGCCTGCTCGGGCGCTTCTCCCGGCAATCGGCGGGCATGGCGGAAAGGAAAGGCCGCTGATGCTCAGAATCGGCATTGACGTGGGCGGCACCCATACCGACGCGGCATTGCTCCAGGGCGATGACGTGCTTGCCTCCGCCAAGGCGCTGACTTCCCGGGACATCAGCAGCGGCATTCTCGACGCCCTCGATGCGGTCCTGCGCCATGAGGCCGGTATCGAGCGGCACATTGAAGCCGTCATGCTCGGCACGACCCAGTTCACCAACGCGGTGGTGGAGCGCCGCGAGCTTGCCGAAGTCGCGGCGGTTCGCATCGGGCTGCCTTCGGGCCGGGGAATTCCGCCCAAGACCGGCTGGCCCGGGGATATTTCCCGCAGCCTCGGCGATCATGTGTACCAGCTGCACGGCGGCTATCTGTACGATGGCTGGCCCCTTGCCGCGCCGGATGACAGGGAAATCGACTCCCTGATCGGGGACCTCAAGGCGAGAAAAGTGGCTGCCGTGGCAATCGCTTCCGCTTTTTCGCCCATGAACCCCGCGCCGGAAAAACTGCTCGCCGGGCGAATCCGGGAAGCCTTGCCCCATGTCCGCATCACCGAGTCACACAGCATTGGCCGGCTTGGCATCCTTGAGCGGGAAAACGCCGCCCTGCTCAATGCCAGCCTGCTGGATTTCGCCGCCCGGGTGGTGGATTCCTTCGAGGCGGCGGTTCGGGCACGGGGGCTGGACTGCCGCTTTTTCATCAGCCAGAACGATGGCTGCCTGATGGATGCCGATTTCGCTCGCCGCTTCCCGGCGCTGACCTTTGCTTCCGGCCCCACCAATTCCCTGCGGGGAGCCTGCAAGCTCACCGGTCTGAGCGAGGCCATCGTGGTGGATATCGGCGGCACGACTTCGGATATCGGCATCCTGCGGGACGGCTTTCCCCGGGAATCGAACATCGCGCTCAACGTGGGCGGCGTGCGCACCAATTTCCGCATGCCGGATATCCTCTCCATCGGGCTTGGCGGCGGCAGCCTCGTGGGCGAAGACGGGCGCCGGGTGGGGCCTCGCTCGGTGGGGCGCGAATTGCTTGCCCGGGCCAGGATATTCGGCGGCGATAAACTGACGGCAACCGATATTGCCGTCGTCGCGGGGCAGGCCGGAATCGGCGATCCGGCCCGGCTTGGGGATCTCGATGCCACTGTCGTCTCCGCCGCCGGCGCGGAAATACATCGCATGCTTGAGGCCGGTATCGAGCAGATGAAACCCGGCAGCGATCCCCTGCCCGTGGTGCTCGTTGGGGGCGGGGCGATCCTCGTTCGCGAACCCCTGATGGCGGCTTCCGCCATGCTGACGCCCGAGCATTCCGGCGTCGCCAATGCCATCGGCGCTGCCATAGCCCGCATCGGCGGCGAGGCGGAGCGCATGATTTCCTGCGAGCAGATCCCGCGGCAGGACGCCATCAGCGAGCTGACCCTTGCGGCGAAACGCAATGCCGAGACCGCGGGCGCCGACCCGGCATCGCTTCGCGTCGCCGATATCGAGGAAACCGCGATTTCCTACATGCCGGGCAATGTGGTGCGGCTGCGGGTCAAGGTCACCGGCGATATCGCTCAGCGGAAGGGAGGCGGGGCGTCCCCATGAAACTGCTCGCCGAATCCTTGCCCGATCTGTCCTCCGGGGCGGTGTTTCTCGCTACCGGAGGCGGCGGCGACCCGCACGTCTCCCTGCTCGCGGCCCAGCAGGTGCTTGCCGAGCACGGCGGTGTGGAACTCATTCCGGTGGACGAACTCGGCGATGAGGCCTTTGTGGCCGCCATCGGCAGCGTGGGGGCGCCCACCACCAGCCTGGAACTGCTGCCCTCCACCGATGACCCGGCAAAGGCCCTGTCGATCTTCGAGGAACATGTGGGCCGCAAGCTCGATGCCGTGGTTTCCTTCGAGATCGGCGGCGGCAACTCGCTGATCCCCCTGATCGCCGCCGCAGGCCGGGGCATCCCCGTGGTGGACGGGGACGGCATGGGCCGGGCCCTGCCCGAAGCCCAGATGATGACCTACCCCATCGCCGGCATCCCCTCCACCCCGGCAATCGCCCTGGACTACATGGGCAATTCCGCGACTTTCTCCACCGATTCCACCGAGACCTACGAACGCCATATCCGCGCCATGGCCCAGGCCATGGGCGGCATGATCACCACGGTGGAACATCCCATGAGCGGCAAACAGCTCAAGTCTTCGGTAGTGCCCGGCACCGTCTCATTCGCCACCGAAATCGGTCGAATCCTGCGCCGGAAGCGCGGCAATGCCCAACGCATTCTCGCGCCGCTGCGGGAGGCGTTTACCCGGTCGCTTTACGGCGTGCCAAGACATCTCTTCACCGGCAAGGTGGCCGATTACTCCAGCGCCATCATCGGCGGCTACGACATCGGCAAGGCCGTAATCGAAGCCTTCGACGGCAGAGGCCCAAAACTGGAAATCGATGTCAAGAACGAATACCTGTTGGCCAGGCTCGATGGCCAGGTGGCAGCCTCGGTGCCCGACCTCATCACCATACTCGATTTCGAAACATCCACCCCCATCAACGCTGAGCGCCTGCGCTACGGCCAGCGGGTCACCGTGCTCGGCATCGGCTGCCCCGCCTTCTACCGCAGCAAACAAGCCCTCGCCCGAGTATCCCCCCAACGCTTCGGCTTCGATATCGACTACACCCCACTGGAAAACCTGGGCACCCGCCATCAGACGCCGTGACACACTGGCGCCCCGGCCCGCGCACCCCGCCCATTGAAAACCCAGCACACGGGGAACCTCAACGGTTCCGGCCGAGCACTCCACGCCGCGCCGGAAGGTTTAGCATCGCCTTCTTGCCGCGTTCCCGGCGCAGGGCGGCTATGTCGATTTCCGCGAAGCCGCACATGGACTCGCCAAAGGCAGCTTCCGCCAGCAGCCTTCCCTTGTAGTCCACGATCTGGGAATGGCCGTCGGTCGATTCTTCGGGAAACCCCGGCCCGGCGATGCCCGCGCTGTTGGCGGACACCACATAGGTCTGGTTTTCAAAAGCCCGGGCGCGTTTGGCGATATTCTTCGGTGTCAGTTGCGGGCTGCCCTGTTCGCTGGACGAATGACAGAGCACCTCGGCGCCGCGGCGGGCGAGTTCCATGCTGATTTCGGGAAACAGGATTTCCTCCGAGGCGACACAGGCCAGACGGCCGATTTCGGTGTCCGCCACGGGATGCAGCGCGTCTTCGCCGTATACTTCCAGGTAGCGCTCAAGCACGTCGTGGGGCGTTGGGGCGAACATTGAAATCTGCCGCCGGTAGCGCAGGATGAGCTTGCCCGCCGGGTCGATGATGAAGCTGCACTGAAAATGCAGTTCGGGGAAATGCTCGTCGGTTTCGTAGGCATTGCCGGACAGAAAGACCCCGTTTTCCCGGGCGGCCTCGCCCAGCAGCCGGTATTCCTCGCCACCGGGATGCAAACAGGCTCTTGCCCGCCAGTTCGCCGCGTCTTCGCCCCGGGGGTAGCCGGTAAGGAAGTACTCCGGCAGCACCACCAGGCGGGTGGTATCGCCGCTATAGGTCTTGATGAATTGCCGGCTGCCGCGAATCAGGCCATTGCAGCGCTCGATGCCGGCCCGAATCCGCGCCCGCGCTTCCGCCGCCGTGGCAGCGTCGTTCACCGCATGGCAGCGCATCTGCAGCGCCAGCGCGGCATAGGGCGCCACGGCCTTGTCATTCATTCGAGCGCCTCGCTCTCGCGGCCTTCCACCAGCATTACCCGGAACTCTCCCGCGCCTTCGCGCAACTTCCTGACCAGCGCATAATCCGGAGAATTCCAGAAATCCCGCGCGCTTGCCATATTCGGCCAGCGATGCATCACAACCCGCTGCCCGCCCCAGTCGCCTTCCAGAACTTCCTGCTCACCGCCAAGCACCACATATTCACCGCCGAAGCGGGCCACCAGCTCGGGCACCTGACGGGCGTAAGCGGCAAATTTCTCCGGGTCGGTGATCACCGCTTCGACTATCAAATAAGCCGCCACAGTTCGATTCTCCCAATAGCACCACTGTACATTTTAGCGTTTCTTAGCGTTTCGTATCCTTATCGGAGCCGGTGTCCAGTGAGGTGGTCGGGTCGGCACGACATCGCCGATCTATTGCTCAAGACCGCAACCGGCGCCTTGCCCGAAAACCATATACCGATGGATATCAATTGGATGTCCAAGTTCGGATAGAAATGCTTGTTGATGAATGACGTAATCGTCATGTCACTATCGGAATTGGAAAAATGCAATGATTTCAGCATCAGAGAGACAACAGCATAAGCGTGTTGCCCTGGTAGGCCGTGCCGGGGAACGCCCCCCAACCCACCGGCGGGCTGACCCCGAAGTCGGTACCGAAATGATACTGCCCAGAAGCGCCGAATGGAAATTCCCCAGTTCGCGCTGGCTGCGCCTGGTTTGCGCGGGCCTGCTGCTTTGTTTGAGTCCGTTCGCTTTTGGCCGGGAAAATCTGGTCATTCCCGAAATCGGCGGCGTTCCGGCTCTGGAAGATTTCGCCGACATGGAAGCGGTTACTCCGCTGGCGCGGTCCATGGCCCTGGTGGAGAACTTCATCCAGCGCGAACCCGACGACGGCGAGTCCGCCAGCCAGCGCACCGAAGTCTATCTCGGCTACAACCGCACCGAATTGCATGTTGTATTCCTCGCCTTCGACAGCGAACCAGAAGGCATCCGCGCCAACCTGTCCTCGCGGGAAAACATAGACGGCGACGATTCGGTGGCGGTCACATTGGACACCTTCAACGACCAGCGCGCCGCGTTCACTTTCCGCTCGACCCCGCTCGGCGTCCAGTGGGACGCGCGCTGGACCGAAAATGCCTCGGATTTCGACACCACGTTCGAAGCCGTCTGGAACAGCGAAGGCCGACTCACCGATGAAGGCTACATGGTCAGAATGGCGATTCCACTGCGCAGCCTGCGCTTTCCCGACACCCTCGAACAAACCTGGCGCGTGCAGTTGGCGCGCAACGTCTCCCGGCTGAGCGAGTGGTCCTACTGGCCGCGGTACACCATTGACATCGAGGGCCGCCTCAACCAGGCCGCCCTGCTCAATGGCATCCGCGAAGTTTCGCCGGGGAACAACTATCAGATCGTCCCTTTCCTGTTCGCCCGGGAAGCCAACGTCCTCAAACGGGACATGACGGGAGGCCCCGGCTTTGAAGCCACCGGCGAACAGGAGCTCGGCGTCGACGCCAAGTTCGTCTTCAACGACAGCATGGCGCTCGATGTCACCCTCAACCCGGATTTCAGCCAGATCGAATCCGACGAGCCGCAAGTTACGGTGAACGAACGCTTCGAGGTGCAGTTCCCCGAGCGGCGGCCCTTCTTCGTCGAAAACGCGGACTTTTTCGCCACCGATTCAACCCTGGTCTTCACCCGCCGCATCATCGACCCCGAAGGCGGACTGCGCTTCACCGGCCGATCCGGGGATTATGGCTTCGGCGGCATCGTCGTCAACGACATCGCGCCGGGCCGGGGCCGCGCGGACACCGACCCGCTGGCGGGCGAAAAAGCCAATATCGCCATCCTGCGCGGCTTCCGCGATTTCGGCGAACAGGACCGCTATGGATTCCTCGTCAGCGACCGGAAATTCGGCGACGGCTACAACCGCGTCGCGAGCATCGACGGCCGCATCAAGCTCAGCGAGAACTGGATCGGCCAGTTGCAGGTCATCGGCAGCGAAACCGAACCATATTCGGGCGATGGCGAAACTTATGCCGGCGTCCAGCGCAATTTCCAGATCAACCATGCCGGCCGCAACTGGAACACCCAGACCCATCTCGTCGAAACGAGTCCCGGATTCCGCACCGACCTCGGCTTCATGAGCCGTTTCTTCCGCCCGAACACTTCCGACATGCGCCAGCGCATCGCGTATACGCATTTTCCGGAAGACATTCCGCTCAACCGGATGGGCGTAGCCTGGTTCGGCGTCTATCTCGAGGACTGGGTGGGCACCAAGGTATTCCACCAGAACGGACCCATGTTCGAAGTCGCCACCGATACGACGCAGTTGAGCATGGGCTGGACGGGTTACAACGAAATACTGCGGCCCGGTGACTATTCCGGCCTGATGGTCACACAGAATCACGACTACGACGATTGGCAGATTCGCATCGGCAACAACTCGCTGAATACGCTCGAATTCGGTTTCGACTACCGTTGGGGCTCGACGCTGAACCTCGTGCCAGGCATCGGTACGCTGCCATATGTGGCCGACCACGCCCGGGTATCGGCGGATGCGTTGTGGCGCCCCACGGACCGGCTGCGGATCAACAACACTTATCTCTACACGGAAGTGCAGAATTCCGCGGGCGCGCGCATTTTCAGCAATGAGATCATCCGCTCCAACTGGAACTACCAGTTCACGCGCGAATGGTCGCTGCGGTTCATCACGCAATACGAGGAAACGACGGGCGGGCCGCTGACGAGGCTGGAAGACGAGCGCAATCTGAATTTCGACTTGCTGTTGCGC
>JAJDSZ010000031.1 GCA_022827425.1 Pseudomonadales bacterium
AACCGTATGCTGTGCTTTCCAGGAAAGCTTTAACGTTGTTTATCTCAATCAGATTTTCCCGCACAAAATCGAATGCCTTTTGCTTTCGCGCCGCAATCGGTACATTCTCTTGGCTCAACTTCTGATCAATCTTAGGAAGAAGCGAATGCAGAAAATTCGCTATTTCCTTCCAGTTTTTCATTCCATTATCCGCTAGTCTATGAACAAATCTACCCTACTAACAGAGACCATCTCTCCCGCTCGATTTCGGTAAAACGGAACCTAACTGAGAACGAGCCTCGCCGCTATGTCTGATTATGGCAAAACTCTCGCTACAGTTCTAGCTCACAGACCACGGAGCGGACTTGAATTTTCCTACTACTTAGTTCTTGTTCATAAACCCCGTTTTCTGGTCTTTTTTCGTTTGCCGATTCCGTCCGATTGTTGGTAACCGGGTATCCGGGAGGCGGTTTTTCTTCGATCCGGCGGGGGTTTGCGTCGTTTCCGGCGCGATCCGGCCGGGCGAGCCGCACTAGGTTGTGCGCGAAGACCGCGGAACGCACCCAGGCCCTGAAGCGCGCAAGACCGCGCCAGCGGCAGCGTCCGAGACCGAAGCGGCGCTTCAGCCAGGAGATGTCCGCCTCGACGCCGGCGCGGAAGCGCCGCAGCCGCTCGAAGAGCCACGGCGAGGGCGTCATGTCCTCTTCTTTCAGCCCGCGCTTCCTGCTGAACACGGCGTGTTTCACGCCCATCTCCCTGGCGCCTTCCAGATTCGCGCGGGAGGCGTAGCCGCCGTCGAATGCCGCGTGGGTCGGCGGTTTGCCTTAGTGCGCGCAATGCCGCTCCAGCATCGGCAGGTGGCGGGCGCTGTCCGCCGGGTTGCCGGACTCCAACACCACATCCAGCACCAGGCCGCTGCGCCCGGTCGCCAGATTGATCTTGTGCCCGCACCCGGTCTCCGGTTTCCACGCCCGCCTCCCGCAGGCAACCGTCGGCGCGCTCCCAGGTCTTCGCCGGCACCGCCCCGACCGCCGCCCGCAACGCCGACTTCTTCGGCGGCACCAGCGGGTCCACCCGGGCGAACCGGCAAGCCGACCGCGAATCCTCCAGCGCGAACGCCAGACCGCGCCAGATCTCGCCGCGCACATGTTTCAGCACGGCGCAGCGCGGAATCGACCCGCAGGCCGATCCGCCGCGGCCCCGCTCCGACTGGGCGCCGAGATCGGCGGCCACTTCGTCCAGCAACTCCGGATGCGCGTCGAGCCAATCCGGGATGGACTCCAGTTCCCGCCCCAGGGGATGGTCGACGGGCCGCGGTTGGTATAGACTCATCTGTGTCGTGCGCTTCAGCCGCATGGCAACCTCCCGGCGTTTTGGTGTGTGTTTGTGTTGTTTGGAACCATCACAAAGATACCCCAAACGCCGGATTCTTTCTAGGCATTTCAGCAGTTTATTGAATAGAATCAGGCGGTTGCGAATTTACGGACAAGGACTAACGAGCAAGAATCGCGAGATCGATTTTTACGACTCAAAGGGAAATCCCGGGACTCTCTATAGAGAGGCAGGGGATGACTGGAAGGGAAATCTGCACAGTCTCTTGTACGTGCGTGCCGATCTTCTCCGGCGTTACCTGATAGATACGCGCCAAGTACTGGTCTGGTGCAACTGGGGAGAATAGGACTGGCTGAAGAAGATGAAAGGTCACGATGAAGTTCACAATTCAGCCAGACAACGAATCTACCAAGCTCATGACCAAATACACCGTTCGTTTTTTCTGTGGAATGCCAATGACCGCAAGATCTTCTAGCTTGACTGTGTAATCTCCGGCAAAACGTGGAATCCCTCCTTTTCCGCCACACTGGATAGCCGGTTGTCGAGACAAACGAATTTAAGCTGTTCGTCCAGTTTTTTCCGGACGATCATGGCGACCGCCAATTGACCTGCGTCCGCCGCCCTGAGTGGATGGCGAGCCAGCAATAGATTTGCTTGGGCGCTCACGGCCAAGATATCCGAAACTTCGTCCCATCCCGCAGAAACGGATGCAATCCAACTTAAGCATATTCAGACGATCAGCTTGAGAAAGACTGCCTTCGCGGGCTCGTCGTTCAATTGCGCTAACCAGTTCGGTGCGTGTCCATAGCCAAGTAGTGACGCGTTTGTCTTCCCGGGAAATCTGGCGAACCTGGGCTTAGCCGGCTTCGGTCAAGAACAGCGGCACAAGCGCCGAAGTATCCCAATACCTCACACGCGATCTTCTCGGTCTTCTTGCAGTGCTTGGGAAAGGTTGATCTTCAGCTCAAGCGGTGGCCGGTCCAGAACATTGGCGGCAGTGTCTTTACCCGGAATAATCACGCCTTCCCGAATGAGCTTATCCCTCGTTTTATCCGCTTTTGTCAATGACTGAGTGGGGACCAACCGTGCAATCGGTTTTCCTCTGTTAAGCACTTGAATTTCGCCGCCCCGGCGAACCTCGCGAAGGTGGCGCGACAGGTTTGCCTTGAGGTCTGTAATGGATACGGAAGTCATGCCGGGTACTATGCCCGGCCTGAATGGAATAATCAAGTTCATGGCTCCCCCACCGGCAATTCTCATTTTGGCCCTCCAACCCTCATGTCATTCTGCGCGAAGCAAAGCAAAGCGTAGTCGCAGAATCTCCTCCACCATGTGCGGCGGCGCATCACGGACATCCTGATAAGTGGCCTTGGCGGGTCGGTGTTCGACGAGGGCGCTTTGTACTGACCTGACAGGCTCCGCAGGTCAAGCTGGCTCGTCGGGCTCTGGCTTGCAGGTAAATACTGTCATGCCAGGCACCCGCCGTCGAGCGTTTGGGGCGGAAAGCCCGATGCACTAGAATTCCCGCTTCCTTGCTGCAGGGCGGGCGCGTGACGGATCGGCGGATTTATTACGGCTACTGGATTGTCGCCGCGGGGCTGGTGACGCAGTTCATGGCCATTGGCATGTCGAACTATGTTGCCGGCGCGTTCATGGTGCCGATGAATGACGAGTTCGGCTGGACCCGCGCCGAGTTCAGCGCCTCGCGCTCGCTGGGGCAGATGGTGGTGGCCTTCACCGGTTTTCTGATCGGCGCCTGGATCGACCGCTGGGGCGGGCGGCCCTTTATTTTCGCGGGTTCGCTGTTCATGGCGGCGGCGCTGTTCAGCCTCAGCCTGATTCAATCCCTGTCCCAGTGGCTGCTGCTCAATGGCGTGATTCTCACCGCGGGCGGGGCGATGATTGGCAACCTCGTCATCAATGTGACCCTGGGCAAGTGGTTTGTGGAGCGGCGCGGCTGGGCGGTTTCCATTGCCGCCATGGGCATTTCCGGGGCCGGCATCCTGATGCCGCCAGTGGCGACGCTGTTGGTGGATGAGTTCGGCTGGCGCGCGTCCTGGCGGATTCTCGCCCTGATCACGCTTTGCAGCGCCCTGCCCATGGGGGCGCTGATGCGGCGCAGGCCCGAGGATCACGGCCTGTTTCCCGATGGCAGGACCCAGCGCGAAATCGATCAGGGCCACGGCGCCGCGGCGCGCTCGGATTTCGCGCGCTCGATGACGCGAAGCCAGGCCATGCGCACCAGCGAATTCTATGTGCTCGTGGCGGCATTCGGCCTGTTCCAGATCTCGATTACCGTGATGCTGCTGCAGACGATTCCGCTGATGACCGATGCCGGTTACTCGCGCATCGTCGCCGCGGGCATGGTGCCCCTGGCCTCGGTGCCGGCGTTTTTCAGCAAACCCTTCTGGGGTCTGCTCATCGACCGGTTTCAGCCCCGGCTGCTGGCGGCGATCGGGGCCATCACCACCGGTTTTTCGGTGATTTTCATCGTATTCACCATCGCCGCGGGGATGGATTGGCTGGTCTATGCCGGCTTCCTGCTCATGGGTTTTGGCTGGGGCGGCATGCTGCCCTTGCAGGAAGTGATCTGGGCTTCCTTCTTTGGCCGGCGTTATCTGGGTTCGGTGCGCAGCATGGCCCTGCCGTTTTCCTTTGGCCTGTCCGCCGTGGGCCCGGTGCTGGTGGCGCTGTACTACGACATCGCCGGCAATTACGATCTCGCGCTGATCGCCATGGGTATCTGCAATCTCGTCTCCGCCCTGCTCCTGCTGCGATTGCGGGAGAGCGACCAGGAGCCTGCGCCGTAGGAATTCAACGCTGCGAATGCGCTCTCATCTACGGCGCAGGCTCCTGGTTTCCCATTTCGAGCAGCATGGGCTCGAGCACGGTCCAGACGTTGTCCAGAATGATGGGTTGGGCCTCGGCCACCGGGTGGATTCCGTCGTCCTGCATCAGCTCCGGGTTCTCGGGGATGCTTTCGATGAGGAAGGGCAGCAGGGGCAATTCATGTTCCTCGGCGAGGCTGAAGTAATTCTGCTGGAATGGCTCGGTGTAGCGGGGGCCGTAATTGGGTGGAATCCGGATGCCTGCCAGCAACACGCGGCCTCCCTCCGTCTTGATCAGGCGGATCATGGCGGCGAGGTTGTCGCGAATGGACACCACCGGAATTCCGCGCAGACCGTCATTGCCGCCGAGTTCGAGAATCACGAGTTCGGGCTGGTATTCGGCGAGCATCGCCGGCAGGCGTTCGCGCCCGCCGGTGGTGGTTTCCCCGCTGACGCTGCCGTTGATCACCCGCCAGGCGGGAAACTCCCGCGCCATGCGCCCGGACAACAGCTCCACCCAGCCCTGTTCCTCGCGAATGCCATAGGCGGCGCTGAGGCTGTCGCCCCAGACGAGCAGATTGCGCTGCTGGGCCATGGCGGGCGCCGTCTGAAGCGCGAACAGCGCGGCGAGAATGATCGATCTGGCAAGGATATGGAACACTGGGGGGTCGACGACTCGCTGGGGCCGGAACGGGACCATGCAATGCACTATAATGACTCTCCCCCCAAGGTGGCAAACCGGCAGCATCCCCATGATCCGGACTTCAGGGCTCACCAAGCGCGTGTCGACCAGCGAAGGCGAGTTGACCATCCTGGAGGATGTGGACCTGCATATCGAAAACGGCGAGCGGGTCGCGATCGTGGGGGCGTCGGGTTCCGGCAAGTCCACCCTGCTTGGCCTCATGGCGGGCCTCGATACCGCCACCTCAGGCGAGATCTGGCTGCATGGCCGGCAACTCTCCGCCATGGACGAGGAGCAGCGCGCCCTGTTGCGGGCCCAGGCGGTGGGATTTGTTTTCCAGACTTTCCAATTGCTGCCGAGTCTGACCGCGCTTGAGAATGTGATGTTGCCCATCGAGCTCAAGGGCGACGCCGGCGCCGGCGCCGGCGAAAAGGCCCGGGGCCTGCTTGACCGGGTGGGCCTTGCCGACCGCTGGCATCACTACCCCAATCAGCTTTCCGGCGGCGAGCAGCAGCGGGTCGCCATCGCCCGGGCCTTTGCCACCAATGCGCCCATCCTGTTCGCCGACGAACCCACCGGCAATCTCGATACCGCCACCGGCGGCAAGGTGATCGATATCCTGTTCGAGTTGAACCGGGAGTTCGACACCACCCTGGTGCTCGTGACCCACGATGAACGGCTGGCGCATCAATGCGACCGCATGATCAAGCTGGCGGCGGGCCGCATCGCCGGCGAGGAAAGCAGCGTGGAAGCCGTCCATGCCTGAAGCGTCGAGTCTCCACAGCCTGTTCACCGTTGCCTGGCGGCTGATGTGGCGCGACTGGCGCGGGGGCGAATTGCGGCTGCTTTTTTTCGCCCTGGTGCTTGCGGTGACTTCGGTAACCGGCATTGCGCTGTTCACCGACCGGCTGGAGCGCGCCCTGCTGCTGGAATCCGCCAATATGCTGGCGGCCGACCGGGTGCTGCACAGCCCCGAGCCGCCGCCCGCGGAAATCAACGCGGAAGCGGTCCGCCGCGGATTCCGCACCGCGAGCACCCTGTCCTTCACTTCCATGGCCTTTTCCGACACGGGCAACATGCTCGTCGCCGCCAAGGCGGTGAGCGACGCCTATCCCCTGCGCGGCGAAGTCATCACCACCATGGAGCCTTTCACCCGGGGCGCGCCGGTGGGCCATGGCCCGCCTCCCGGGGAAGTCTGGCTCGAATCCCGGGTGCTGCCGGCATTGGACCTGGCGGTGGGCGACCGGGTATTCGTCGGCGAAACCGAACTGACCCTCGGCGCCGTCATCATCGCCGAGCCGGACCGCGGGCAGGGCGGCATCGTCGACAACGCCGGCCCCCGGCTCATGCTGCATATGGACGATGTGGCGGCCACCAATGTGATCCAGCTCGGCAGCCGGGTCAGTTACCGTTCGCTGTTTTCCCATGACGATTTCGACCGGCTCGACGAGTTCGAGCAATGGGTGCGCGACCGTTTTGAAGGCAATTACTACATCCGCGATGTGCGCGAGGAAAGCGAGGAAGTCGCCGAAGCCCTGGACCGGGCCGAAGGCTATCTGCTGCTTGGCTCGCTGTTCGCGGTCCTGCTCGCCGGGCTGGCCATCGCCCTCGGCGCCCGCCGTTACAGCGAACGCCACTATGACTATGTGGCGATCCTGAAAACCCTCGGCTGCACTTCGCGCCGGATCAGTTCGATCTACCTGCTGATCCAGTTGCAGCTCGCGGCCATGGCGGTGCTGCTTGGCTCCGGCCTTGGTTATCTCGTCCACGAAGGCATCCTGCGCGCCTTGCGGGCGAGCCTGCAGGTGGACCTGCCGCCGCCCGGCGCCCAGCCCTACCTCGTGGGCGCCATGACCGCATTCGTCTGCCTGCTCGCCTTCGCCCTGCCGCCCCTGCTCGCATTGCGCGAGACGCCGCCATTGCGGGTGCTGCGCAAGGATCTGACCCAAACCCGTTTCAGTGACCGGATTCCCTATGCCTTCGGCATCGCGGGGAGCATTTTTCTCATTCTCTGGTACAGCCAGGATCTGGTGCTGACCTCACTGCTCGTGCTTGGCGTTGCCGGCACGGGCTTGCTGCTGTCCCTGGTGTCGCTGCTGTTTCTGGCGTCCAGCGGCTCGGCGGGGATGAAGGCCGGCAATGCCTGGAAGCTGGCCATGACCGCGGTGCGCCGCCGCCGCCGGCAGAACGTGCTGCAGGTCATGGTGTTCGCGGTAACCATCATGTCGCTGCTGATTCTCGGCCTCCTCCGCACCGACCTGATCGCCGACTGGCAGGCCCAGTTGCCCGAAGACACGCCCAATCTCTTCATGATGAATGTCACCGGCGCCCAAGTGCAGGATATCGAGGCCTTTTTCGCCGAAAACGAAGTGGACGCCAATGCCTTTTATCCCCTGGTGAGCGCCCGGGTGCGGACGGTGAACGGCGCCGATCCCGAACCCGCCGAGGAAGCCCTGGACGGAGAGGGGGGCGGCAGCCTGCTGGAGAACAATCAACTGGAACCGGCGGATACCGCCGACGCCGCGGCCGGTTCGGGCGAAAGCGCCGATGGCGAAGGCCGCCGGGTGCGGGGCCGCCTCAGCCGCCGGCAAGTGACCTGGAGCAATGAGTTGCCGCCGGACAACCGGATAACCCTGGGGGAATGGTGGGGCGATGCGTCCCGGCCCGGGTTCGTGTCCATCGACGAGGAATACGCCGACTGGCTCGATCTGGAAATCGGCGACATCCTGGAGTTCGAGATCAACCAGCAGTTTGTCAGCGCCGAAATCGCCAGTTTTCGTTCGGTGCGCTGGGACAACATGCAACCGAACTTCTTCATCATCTTCTCTCCCGGCACCATCGACCATCTCGGCGCCACCTTCCTTTCCACCGTGCGGCTGGAAACCGGGCAGAAGCTGTTGCTCAATGACCTGATCCGGCAATTTCCCACCATTGTGGTGGTGGAAATCGATGCGCTGATCGAACAGATCCAGACCATCATCAGCCAGGTGACTTCCGCCCTCGAGCTGATTTTCGCCCTGGTGCTCGTGGCGGGTGCCCTGGTGCTGCTTGCCTGTGTCAGCGCGAGCCTCGACGAGCGCTTTCACGAAAACGCCATCCTGCGAACCCTGGGCGCCGGGCGCAAACTGATTCTGAGTTCCCTGCTGATCGAGTTTTCCTTCATCGGCGCGGTGGCTGGCGTCATCGCCACCCTGGGGGCCGAGGGCGGGCTGTTCTATTTGCAGGAGCAGGTTTTCGAGCAGGAGTTTCAATTGCACTACTGGGTCTGGCTGGCGGGGCCCGCGCTGGGTACCGCGATCATTGCCGCGCTCGGGATCAATTCCACCCGCAAGGTGGTCCACACCAGCCCCTTGACCGTGTTGCGCCGCGTGATTTAATGGCAGCGTTTTCTGCCGGGTGAACCTGTTTATGTCCAAGCGAATGCTTTCCCTGCCGCCACAACTGGCCTTCGCAGCGTGCTTGCTGATGCTGGCGCCGGCATTGTCCGGCCAGTCCCTGCAATCGGTGACCGCGGAGCGGTGCCTGCGCGGGGACTGCATCGAAGGCGACGGCGCCATGGAATTCGATACGCCCTGGGGCAAGGGCAGCTATGTCGGCGGCTTTCTCGATGGCGAGTTCCACGGCCGGGGCAGGCTGGAGATTCCCGTGTCCTTCCTTGCCGGGGAAGTCTATTCCGGTGAGTGGTATCGCGGCATCCGCGAGGGCCGCGGCAAGCACTGGAATGGCCGGGGGAACCTGTACATTGGCCAGTGGAGGGAAAACAAGCGTCACGGCCGGGGCACTTACGTTTTCAATCTGCCGGAATGGCGCGAGAACGAGCACACCGAGTTCTGGTTCAAGGACAATACCGAGAACTACACCGGCGACTTCGTCGACGACCATTATCACGGCGAAGGCACCTACCGCTGGTCCAATGGCCAGAAGTTTGTCGGTGGTTTCTTCGCCAGCGAAAAACACGGCCACGGCACCTTCTACTACGAAACCGGCACCGCGCGGCGGCAGCTGTGGAATTTCGGCGATTTCGTGCGCTGAGCGCAGTCCCGGGCAACGCAGACTTCTGGCAAATGAACCTCGAATCCCTGCGGCGGGAATACCTTTCCAGCGGCTTGCGTCGCGCCGAACTCGCGGCGGACCCGCTGGAGCAGTTCGGCAACTGGATGCGGCAGGCGCTGGAGTTGCAAATCCCCGACCCCACCGCCATGGCCGCCGCCACCGTGGCCGCGAACGGCCAGCCGAGCCAGCGCATCGTCCTGCTCAAGCATTTCGATGAGGCCGGCTTTGTTTTCTACTCCAATTACCAGTCGCGCAAGGCGCTGGAGCTCGCCGGCAATCCCGCCATCAGCCTGTTGTTTCCCTGGCATGCCATCAATCGCCAGATCAAGATCTGCGGCAACGCCGGGCCAATCGGCAGGGAAGAGTCGGCGGCGTATTTCTCCACCCGGCCGCGCGCGAGCCAGTTGGCGGCCTTGGCTTCAAGGCAGAGCCGGGCTCTTGAGTCGCGCGGGCAATTGCTGGACGCATTCCGGGAACTGGATGAAAAATTCCGGCACATCCCCGTGCCATTGCCCGAGGATTGGGGCGGCTACCGCGTTGCGGCCCGGGAATTTGAATTCTGGCAGGGCCGCCCCGACCGGCTCCACGACCGTTTCCGCTATTCCCGCGGCCCATCCGGCGATTGGAGCATCGAAAGACTCGCTCCCTGAAAGGAACGCGAAGAAAATGTCTCGCCGCAGCCGACGGGGGACGCTGCCGGTCGTGTTCGAGCCTGATCTCGTCCATCCGCCTCAAACGGCCAGCTTCTTCTTGACCAGGGTTCGCTGGAGGCGGGCGAATTGCGGCATGCCTTCCCGGTAGGGCGGGTAGTCCTCGCCGCGGATCAACGGCGCGAAATAGCGCCGGGCGGCTTCGGTGATATGGAAACCGTTTTCACTGATGTATTCCCCGGGCATTTTCTTTTCCACATTGGCCACATCCGCCAGCGGGGCTTCGCCGATGCTCCAGGAGTACTCGGGGCCTTCACCGCGCACAATGATGGGCATGACCGCGTTCTTGCCCGCCATGGCGAATTCCACCGCCGCCTTGCCCACGGCGTAGGCCTGCTCCACATCGGTCGCCGAGGCGATGTGGCGTGCGGCGCGTTGCAGGTAGTCGGCCACCGCCCAGTGGTACTTGTAGCCAAGCTCCGTCTTGACCAGTTCCGCGATCAGCGGCGCCACGCCTCCAAGCTGGGCGTGGCCGAAAGCGTCGGTACCGCCGGCTTCGGACAGGAACTTGCCATCTGGGCCCTTGACTCCTTCGGAAACCACAATGGCGCAGTAGCCGTGTTCTTCCACGCAGCCCCTGACCTTGCCCAGAAAGCGGTCGCGGTCGAAGGTGACTTCCGGAAAGAGAATGACATGGGGCGGGTCGCCGGCGGCTTCGCTCGCCAGACCCGCGGCGCCGGCAATCCAGCCGGCATGGCGGCCCATGACTTCCATGACGAATACCCTGGTGGAGGACTCGCACATGGAGGCCACATCGAGGCCGGCTTCGCGAATCGACACGGCGACGTACTTCGCCACCGAGCCAAAGCCGGGACAGTTGTCGGTGATGGGCAGATCGTTGTCCACGGTCTTGGGCACGCCGATGCAGGTGACGGGAAAGCCCTGCTCGACGCTCAGTTGCGCGATCTTGTTGGCGGTGTCCTGGGAATCGCCGCCGCCATTGTAGAGAAAGTAGCGGATATCGTGGGCCTGGAACACTTCAAGCAGCCGGTCGTACTCCCGGGTGTTCTCGCGGTAGGATTTCAGCTTGTAGCGGCAGGAACCGAATGCCCCCGCCGGAGTATGCCGCAGGGCGGCAATGGCTTCCGCCGATTCGAGGCCGGTGTCGATCAACTCCTCATTCAGCGCCCCGATAATCCCGTTGCGCCCGGCCAACACCGTGCCGATCCGCTCCGGATACTTCCGCGCGGTTTCAATCACCCCGCAGGCGCTGGCATTGATCACGGCGGTAACCCCGCCGGACTGGGCATAAAACAGATTGGCCTTGCTCATGAAAATTCCGCAACTCACCAGGACGGGCGGCAATATGTGCCATCAATCCCCACAGGTCAAGCCCCTGTGCCCGGCCATTGGTAGCCATATGCGCATTGTAGTCTGATGAACTCATTCTTCCAGAAATTGCGAAACCTGCGTCGGAAACGTTGCAAAACCTGCGCTGGAAACATTGCAAAACCTGCGTTAAAATCCTTGCAGAACCAGCGTTGCAAGCTGGGATCACGCGGATTTGTGCGGAATCTGAGGCATGACTTACCAGCCTAGACTGGCAGACAGGGAACTGACCGAAAAACTGGCCAGCGCATCTGCCGTGTTGATCGAAGGTCCCAAGGCCTGTGGCAAGACAGCTACAGCACGACGCTTCGCACGCAGCGAAGTTTTCCTTGACATTGACCATAACGCCAGACAATCGGTGGCAGTTGATCCCCGGAGTGTTCTGAAGGGGAAGATGCCAAGGTTGCTTGACGAATGGCAAGTCGTCCCCGAAATCTGGAACCATGTGCGGTGCGCGTCTGACCTGGAGCCGGGCAAGGGCAAATTTATTCTGACTGGTTCAGCCGTGCCCACGGATGACTTGCTGCGCCACTCGGGCGCGGGCCGAATTTCCCGGCTGCGCTTGCGTACCATGTCGCTTTTCGAGCAAGGATATTCCACCGGAGCTGTGTCGCTGGGCGAACTGCTCGCGGGCGCCGAGGTCAGCGCCCCCGAACCCGGCCTTGATATCGCGGACATCATTGAACTGATTTGCCGGGGAGGCTGGCCCGGGACCCTCAGCGAAAATCTCAACAAGGCCATGGGTTTTGTGCGGGATTACATTGATGAGTTACGACGCACAGATGTGGAGCGCGTCTCCGGTATTCGTCACGACCCTGACCGTGTGTTGCGTTTGATCCAGTCGCTTGCGCGCAACACCGCCACCGAAGCGAAGCTGACGACGATCAGGGAAGATGTGGCGCGTTCCGGAGAAGCGATCCAGGAGCGCACACTGGACAATTATATGGAAGCGCTTCGCAGCTTGTTTGTAATTGAGGAGTTGCCGCCATTTTCGCCCCATTTGCGCTCCCGCTCGCGCTTGCGCAAGGCGGCGAAGCAGCACTTTACGGACCCGTCCATCGCGGTGGCGGCGATCCGCGCCAATCCAAAGCTGCTGCGCGCTGACCTGAACTATCTGGGCCTGTTGTTCGAGTCGCTGGTGGTGCGCGACCTTCGCATCCATGCCGCATTGCAAGACGCTGAACTGCGCCACTACCGGGACAATACAGGCCTCGAAGTGGACGCCATCGTGGAAACGGTTGCGGGCGGCTGGCTGCCGGTGGAAATCAAGTTGGGCAGTACGCTGCCCATCATCGACGAAGCTGCAAAAACCTTGCTCAGGTTCCGGGACCGTGTTGATACCCGTAAAATGGGCGACCCGGGCAATCTGTTGATCATCACCGCAGCCGGATACGCCTATCGTCGCCCGGACGGGGTCAGTGTCGTTCCCATTGGCGCCTTGGGGCCGTAAAGGGAATTCCAGCGCTGCCGCGGTTGCCTGCGGGGGCAGGTGGTGCAAAAATGCCACTGGTTTGGAGCGGGTGGGGCCTGATGCGAATCATCATTGGCATGTCGGGGGCGAGCGGCGTGATTTACGGCGTTCGGCTGTTGCAGGTGTTGCGCGAGGATACGGCGATTGAAACGCATCTGGTGGCGACGGATGCGGCCCGGCTCAATCTTTCCCTGGAAACCGATTACAGCTTTGACGAAGTCAAGGCCCTGGCCGACCACCACCACTCCAACAAGGACATCTCCGCGAGCATTGCCAGCGGCTCATTCCGCACCGACGGCATGATTGTCGCGCCCTGCTCCATCCGCACGCTTTCCGCCATCGCCCACTGCCATTCCGGGTCGCTCATCAGCCGCGCCGCCGATGTCACCCTCAAGGAATGCCGCCGCCTCGTGCTCGTGCCGCGGGAGACCCCGCTGCATGCGGGACATTGCGAAACCCTGCTCAAGGCCGCCCGGCTCGGCGCCGTACTCGCCCCGCCCATGCCCGCCCACTACATCCGGCCCCAGTCGGTGGAAGACCTCGTGGACCATCACGTGGGCCGCATCCTCGACCTGTTCGGCGTGGAATCCGGCCTCGTCCGCCGCTGGGAACGGTCGAACTAAATCTTCACACAAGGGTTGCATTACCGTAATCCGCGGGATCAGTACCATCCCTACTCGCGTTTGAGATACCAGTCGATGGTGCTTGCAAGGCCGGCGGGGAAGTCGGTTTTGGGGCGGTAGCCGAGTTCCCGGCTGATTTTCCCGGCATCGATGGCGTAGCGGGTGTCGTGGCCCGGGCGGTCGGTGACGAATGTAATCAGGCTGCTTGCCGGCATGCCTTGGGCGGGAGGGGCCTCGGGATAGAGTTCGGCCAGCGCCGGCTCGGTTGCGAAACGGCGGTCGAGAATCGAGCAGAGTTCCTGGATCAGGTCGATATTGGCGTACTCGTTGTCGCCGCCGACGTTGTAGGTTTCCCCGGGCCGTCCCTTTTGAATACACAGCTCGATGGCGCGGCAATGGTCTTCCACATGGAGCCAGTCGCGGATCTGGCGGCCGTTGCCATAGACGGGCAAGGGCCTGCCCTTGAGGATATTGGTCAGGAACAGGGGGATGAGCTTTTCCGGAAACTGGTGGGGGCCGTAATTGTTCGAGCAATTGCTCGTGACCACGGGCAGGCCGAAGGTGCGATGGTAGGCGCGCGCGAGATGGTCGGCGGCGGCCTTGCTCGCGGCGTAGGGTGAATTCGGGGCAAAGGGGGAGTCTTCGCGGAACGGCGGATCGTCCGGGCCGAGTGAGCCGTAGACTTCGTCGGTGGAAACGTGCTGGAACAGGCGGTTTTCATGGGGCTGGCCCGGTTCCAGCCAGACCGCGGCGGCAGCCTTGAGCAGGCTGTGGGTGCCGACGATATTGGTTTCGATGAAGGCGTCCGGCCCGGTGATCGAGCGGTCCACATGGCTTTCGGCGGCGAAATGGACGATGGTGTCGATGGCATGTCCGCGCAGCAGTTGCTCCACGAGTTGCTGATCGCGGATATTGCCGTGAACGAAATGAAAATCCGGCTGGCCTTCGAATGCGGCGAGATTGGCGCGGATGCCGGCGTAGGTCAGCGCGTCGAGAACGACGACGAGGTCCCCAGGATGCTTGCGCCGCCAATAGTGCACGAAATTGGTGCCGATGAAGCCGGCGCCGCCGGTGACAAGCAAGGCGCTCATGGCCGGGCGCCTGCCGCTTCCAGCCGGGTGGCGCTGTGGCGGCGAGGGGGTGGAAAGTTTCCGCGGGCAATCATCTTGCAGCTTCCTGTTTCGCGATAGCCCGGATGACCCCGCTCAACGCTTCGCGCCAGTCGCCTTCGGGCACGTCAAATTCCCTCAGAGCCCGGCCACGATCCATCACGCTGTATGCCGGACGGCGGGCGGCGGTGGGATAATCCGTAGTGGCAAGGGGCCTGACGGGAATCTCTTTTCGCAACAAGCCCGCGGCCAGCCCCTGCCGCTGGATTTCCCGGGCGAAGCCGAACCAGCTGGTTTCTCCACCATCGTTCCAATGATACAGGCCGGCGCCAGCCTGCCGGGAAAGCATACGCCAGATCAGCCCGGCGAGAGAATGCGCGGAAGTCGGGCAGCCGAGCTGGT
This sequence comes from Pseudomonadales bacterium, assembly GCA_022827425.1. GTDB lineage: Bacteria > Pseudomonadota > Gammaproteobacteria > Pseudomonadales > Pseudohongiellaceae > UBA9145. The sequence goes on from JAJDSZ010000031.1 coordinate 14,519, forward strand.
CGCCGACCACGGCGACCTCACCCCGCTCGGCGAGCAGCCCCAGCATCGTTTTCACGAAATTTTGGCCGAATTCGGAGTACAGCCAGGAAGCGCGCAGGATGACGCCCTGGGCCGGAGGCAGTTTCGCGACTTCCTCCTCGCCGGCGAGTTTGCTGGCGCCATACTCGCCGAGCGGGGCGGTTGCATCCCCCGGCGCATAGGGTCTTGCCGACTTGCCGTCGAAGACGAAATCCGTGGAAACGTGAATCAGCCGCGCTTTCCGTCCGCCGCACCAGCGGGCAAGGTTCGCCGCGCCGGTGGCGTTGCTGCGCCGGGTCTGGGCGGGCTCGCTTTCGGCCCGGTCCACCGCTGTCCAGGCGGCGGTATTGACGATGCAATCCGGGGCGATTTCATCCAGCACGGCTTTTGTCCGGGCCGAGTCGCCGATATCGAGTTCGCCGCGGGACAGATACACGGCGCGCCATGCAGAAGGAGCCCCGGACAGCTTCAGGCATTGGGCCAACTGGCTTGCGGCGCCGGTGACGAGGACGGTTCGGGTCATGGCCATGGCTTCATCTTGCGGCGAAGCGCCTGGGTCTGTGGCGAGAAAAACCGTTGGACATCAACACAAGCCGTCAATGCGGCAGCGGCGCCTCGGCCAGCCGGGGCGCCCTGCGGTCGCGTTCCGACAGAATCGGCTCGGCTGCCTGCAACGGCCACTCGATGCCGATTGCCGGATCGTTCCAGCACAGGCTGTGGTCGTCTTCCGGGTGGTAGTACTCGGTGCACTTGTAGCACAGGTCGGCGCTTTCGCTGAGCACATAGAAGCCGTGGGCGAAACCCGGCGGAATCCATAACTGGCGGCGATTTTCCTCGCTCAACGGCGCGCCGAACCAATGGCCGAAAGTGGCGGACTGATGGCGCAGGTCCACCGCCACATCGAAAACCCTGCCCCGCACCACCCGCACGAGCTTGCCTTGGGGATACTCCAACTGGTAATGCAGCCCCCGCAGGGTTCCGAGCACCGAGCGGCTGTGATTGTCCTGCACGAAGTGGTGGGGAATGCCGTGTTCGGTGAAGAAGGACTCGCGCCAGGTTTCCATGAAAAAACCCCGGTCGTCGCCGTGAACTGCGGGTTCCAGCAGGAGCAGCCCGGGAATCGGCGTGCCGGTGCTTTTCATCAGGACTCGTTCAGCAAGGCCAGCAGGTACTGGCCGTAGCCGCTGTTGATATGGTCTTCGGCGAGGCGCTCGAACTGGGCGTCGCCGATGAATCCCCGGCGCCAGGCGATTTCCTCCGGGCAGCCGATTTTCAGGCCCTGACGGTCTTCGAGCACACGGATGAAGTTGGCCGCGTCCAGCAGCGACTGGGTGGTGCCGGTATCGAGCCAGGCCGTGCCGCGATCGAACAGCTCCACCTGCAATTCTCCCCGCCGCAGATAGATCCGGTTGACATCGGTGATTTCCAGCTCGCCCCGGGCCGAAGGGCGGATGGATTTCGCCACATCCACCACTTGATTGTCATACATGTAGAGACCGGTGACGGCATAATGGGATTTGGGCCGGGCCGGTTTTTCCTCCAGGTCCACCGCGCGGTTGTCGTCATCGAGCACCACCACGCCGTAGCGTTCCGGGTCCTGCACATAGTAGGCGAAGATGCTGGCGCCATTGTCCTGGGCGACGGCATTGGTCAGGGTGTCTTCGATGCGGTTGCCGTAGAAGATGTTGTCGCCGAGAATCAGGCAGACGCGGCTGTCGTCGATGAACTCCTCGCCGATGAGAAAAGCCTGGGCGAGGCCTTCCGGCCGCGGCTGTTCGGCATAGCGGATGGAGACGCCCCAGGCGCTGCCGTCGCCGAGCAGGCGATGGAAGCCGGCATGATCCCTGGGCGTGGTGATGACGAGGATGTCGCGAATGCCGGATTGCAGCAGGGTCGACAGCGGATAGTAGATCATCGGCTTGTCGTAAATCGGCAGCAACTGCTTGCTGATCGTGGTGGTGATGGGATATAGCCTGCTGCCCGCGCCGCCCGCCAGAATGATGCCCTTGGTCATTGTCACTCCCGTGTGGCGGCCTGGTGTCCGGTCAGATCCTGGATGATTTCCGGCAAACTTGCGTGCAGGTCGCCGGCGGGGTGGAAATCCAGCGCCTGGTAGATTTCCCGGGACGGCCAGATTCGTTCGCTCGTCATGTTGCGCCAGGTTTGCAGGCCCGATTCGGCGGATTTCCAGCCGGCAAGACGACCGAGTTGCAATAGCGCGACCACGGCGAAGAATATCACAGCGGGGGTGCGCCAGCGGGGCGGATTTCGGCCCAGCGCCGTATAGATGGCCTGCTCGATGGCATTGGCGCGATAGTCCCGCAAATCGGTCAGCAGCCAGCATCGCCCGGCCGCTTCCGGGTTTTGCCAGGAAAGCATCGCGGCGCGGCAGACGTCATCGACGCCGGCCAGCGAGAAGCGGCTATCCAGCCGGGGCAGGGGCGGCAGCCGCCGGGCATGGATGAGGCGGATCATGCGCGCGACTCCACCTTTCATTCCGGCCCCATAGACCGGAGCCGGGCGCAAGATCGTGGTCCGCATGCCATCCCCGCCGTTGGCTTCTAGCACAAGCCGCTCGGCAAGCCATTTGCTGCGGGCATAGTCTCCCGGTCGCGAAGCCGAACCCCGCCCATCGAATTCCGCAGCCAGGGCGCTGCTGACAAAAACCAGGCTTTGCGCGCCGGCATTGCGGGCGGCTTCCAGCAGATTGCGCGTCCCTTCCACATTGACTTGCATGGCGCTGGCGTCGCGCCGGTCCGCGGTGCGGGCGATTCCCGCCAGATGAAATACGGCCCGCACCCCGGCACAGGCTTTCTCAAGCGCCCCGGGGTCGAGGATATCCCCGGGAAAGTGGGTGTCCCAGGGTGGATGAGTCGGGTGGGTGTCCTGTGCGGGGAGTGGCCGGGAAAATGCCCGCACGGCACAACCCGCGGCTTGCAAATGGCGGCACAGGTGGCGGCCGATAAAGCCGCTGGCGCCGGTAACGAGCGCTTCCGCCTGGCCGCTCACAGCCACTTCCAGCCATGCCGGTGGAAGAAGCGCCAGGCGGAATGGCAGAACAGGAGGATATGCCGCAAGCCCTTTCCGGCCGCTCCGCCGCCCGCATGCCGGATTCGCATGGCCGGCAGATGCACGAGCCGGCCCATTTGCCCAAGCCGCAGGGACAGGTCGAAGTCTTCAAAGTAGAGAAAGAAGCCCTCGTCAAAACCGCCAACTTCGCCAAGGGCATCGCCGCGGCACAGCAGGCAGCAGCCGCTGGCGATGGGAATTCCGCTGCTTGGCCGGTCACGGGGCAAGTCGCGCATCTCATACTCCGCCAGCCTGCCTGCAAAGGGCGCCCGCAGGAATGTCGGCGCAAAGCCGCGCAAAAAGAGCAGCAGCAGCGACGGGTAGCGCTTGCACAGGTATTGCGGCTGGCCATTGCGGCTTGCCGCCGGGCTGACGAGCACCGCCTCCGGATTTTCGTTCAGATAAGCGAGGCCCGCCGTCAGGGCGTCCGGGTCGAACTCGACATCGGGATTGAGCAGCAAATGGTATTCGGGTCGGGTTTCCGCAGCGTTTTCGGAATGGTATTGGCGTATGGCCAGATTATGGGCCGCGCCATAGCCGATGTTGCCATGTCCGTGCAGCAGGCGCAGCTCACAGCCGTTCAGACGGGAAGACGCGGCAAGCTCCCGCATGTCCCCGGGCGAAAACCGCTCCGGCTCCGGCGTTCCGCCCCCACTGTTGTCGATGATGAAGATTCTTACCCGTTCCAGCGGCACTTGAGCCCGGGCCCGCTCGCAGGCGATGGCCAGGGAATCAAGCAGGCCCGATACCCGCCTGCGGGGAGTGTGGTAACAGACGATCGAAACCGCTAGCGCGAAGCCCGACATTCAACAAGGCGGAAACTAATCTATCTCGACGAGGCGATCCCCGAAGGGGGTGGAAACCACGCGCATGCCGGGAGGCACCTGGGCCGGATCAATGCGTCGCGGACGGAATCGCGGTTCGGAGGGGACGTCCTGGCCGAGGGCTTCGGCGCGCAGGCGGGCGAATGGGTTGTTCGGGTCCCGCGCCAGATCTTCCGCCGCCTCCTTGGCTTCGGCGGCGAGGTCCGGATCCTGTTCCGCCAACTCTTCTTCCTGATCGAGATCGACGATGAATTGCTCGGGCAACGGCGCCGGACTCAGGGAAAGCCGGGCGATATTGGCGCCAGCGTCGCAGCGCACCCCGGCATTGGCCGCTTCCACGCAATTGCTGCCGTCGGGATACCGGATCGATACCCGGCCGCTTTCGCTGGAAACGATGCGGAACTGCTCATGACCGGGGATCGAAGTTTCGCCATCGGCTTCCAGGGGCACAGTCAGGGTTTCACCGCTGCGATGGTTGAGCACCACCCGATGCTGGTCGCCGATGCGCGATGCGCCGACGAGGGTGAATTCGGGTTCGGTGGAGGAAACGGCGGGCGCATCCGCGCCACCGGCGCGATTGCCGCGCTGGTTATTGGCGGAAGAAACCGTGCGCTCCACGTCCTCGAACAGCTCAAGCTCCTGGGCAAGCGCCGGGGCGCTCAAGGGAAGCAGGAAAGCGAGGCCGGACAAAAGCGCCGACATCGCGATGAGTCTTGCTGTGCTTGCCTCCGTCGGGCTTCGCCGAACCGGGCTCAAAAATCCTGTCATTGGCAAATTCCTGCGGTTGCTGCAAACCTGTACGATTAGTCGCGCAAAACCTGTTTCCGGTTCGCTCATTGTATACCAAGGGCGGCGTACACCGGTCGCGATTTCGCCAGAAACACCGCGGCGCGCTTGCACAATTCCGCCAGGTTCTCCTCGTCGCTTTCCAGGGTCTTGCCGTCATGCACGAGGCGCTGGTTGCGGGATGACAGGGCCTGCCAGGCAAAGCGCGCAAGCTGCTCGTCATTGGCGGTCTTGTTTTCCAGGCCGAGCACGAACAACTGGTTGATGCGGCTCACGGAGATGCCGCCCCCGGTCACCGGGCTGGCGAGAAAGTGAATCTCGTCCACATCGCGGCTGCGCTGCTTGATATGCCGGTTGATGCGGTCGCATTGCCGCTTGAGCCGGGCTGGAGGATTCTCCTGCGCCGGCGCCACCTGGTGGTCGCCCATGAGCACCATCAGCGCCTGCAGCAGGCTTCCCGCGGTGCGCTGGTCCGATTGCAGCTTGCGGATGATTTCGCCCATGGAGTGGATTTTGTGGTCCGCCAGCAGGTCGAGCAGGGGCCGGTAGATTTCCTCATTCAGGGTGGCCTCGCCGATGGAGCCTTTGACCGTGAGTGAGCAGTCCTCCGCATGGCGCGCGAGCACCACATGAAAATCATTGAAGCTTTCCATCTGCTCGGTGCCAGTGAGGCGGCGCGGACCCTTGATCCAGTAGTCGCGCCGGAAGAGTTGGTTGGACATGAAATCCATCATCTGCTGCCGCAACATCGGGTCGGGAAGCCCGTTGACGAATTCAGCCTGTTCCGCGGTCATCGTCATGCTGGGAACGTGCTCCAGGAAACTCGCCGAGCAGGCGAAACTGAGCTTGGCCTGGTCGAGCGCGTGGCTCACGTCGAGAAAGGACATGGGATGCCAGTCGCGGTTGAAGAACTCGTGGGCGAGATAGTTGCGGTTCTGGGCCACGGCGCCTTCGAGCCGGGCGACCGCGCCCGGGTTGGTTTTCGCGAAAACCGGCTCGGTGCCCACCAGCTTTTTGGCGAAATCCAGCGCCTCGTCGATGCGGGCGGCGATACCCTTGCCGGAGGGTGAAATCCGGTCGAGATACTCCATCATCAGGTTGCGCAGGGGGATAAAGCCCGCCCAGCCCGGCTGCAAGTTGTAGCTGAGGTAAAGCACGCCGCCGACCTTGAGCTTCTCTCTGGCGAATTCGACGATCTCCCGCCGATTTTCTTCGGAAACCCAGCTCCATACGCCATGCAGGGCGATATAGTCGAATTGTGGAAGGTCCTTGCGCTGCCGGAACTCTGCGAAGGTTTCGTCAGTCAGCTGGGCCGGCGCGCCGGAATGTTTCGCCATTTGCCGGGCGACAGCGGCATGTGAGGGATTGAAGTCATTGCCATGCCATTCGGCTTCGCCGGCGGCGGCATGGAAGTTCAGGCTCACGCCCTGGCCAAAGCCGAGTTCACAGGCGGTCTTGACTTCGGGCCAGGCGAAACCGCTGCATAACAGCGCCATCTTCGCCCGCAATGGATTGAGTTCCGGAAAGTACCCCCAGGCATATCCGATTTCCGTCACATAACCCGAAGTCCAGTTGTCCGACATTGTCCGTCCCGCCAGTCAAAAAGTGGACAGGATGTTACCCCACAAGGGACGGACAAGGTAGGGCAAGCGCTTGCTCTTCATCCTGCGAACCCCACCTTCCGTCATCCTGCGCGCAGTCTCAGGATCTCCATGAGGTGGCTCCACCTGAAATTCCGCGGCGGTTTATAATGCGCCCTCCCCATTCAGGCAGCGGAAATACCGTGGGCCAACTTATTCCGATTTCTCCCCAGTCCCATCGCGAACTGCGCTGGCGAAGGCCGTCGAATTTCCGCTTCGCCGCCGGCGATCATCTCATGCCCCTGGGCTTGCGGGAAGTGGGCAAGGCTGCCATGGGCATGCCGATGGGATTCATCAAGCTGGAAGAAAAATTCCTGCTTGTGGCGATTCTCGGCCTCCGCAATGGCGAAAGCCTGGTGGTGCAGGAGTCCGGCAAATGGCTGGCGGCGCATCTGCCCGACGCCTATCAGGGATTTCCTTTCAAAATGGCCCGGATTGACGCCGGGCGCTATCAGGTTTGCACCGACGAGGATTCCGAATTTGTCGGCAAGGCCGCGGACATTTCCGCGGACGCCAAGGGCTGGCGGGTGTTTTTCGACGAAGAAGACCAGCTTGCTCCCGCCGTGAGCGAGCTCGTCAACAAGATGCAGCAGCACGCCTCGGACCTCATGCTGGCCGAGCGCGCCATGGAAAAACTCGCCGGGATGGAACTGATCCGGGAGTGGGAAATCACCGCCGGCGACGAGGAAAAGTCTTTGCAAATCAAGGGATTGCACAACATCGACCAGGAACGCCTCGCGGGGCTCGAAGGCGAGTCCATGGTCGCCCTGCGTGACTGCGGCGCGCTGTATCTCGCCTACGCCCAAATCCTTTCGGGCCATCATATGCCCTCGCTGCTGCGCCTGGCCCAGTTGCGCTGGAAGGAACCCGAAACCGAAGAGCTGGATTTCGATCAGGTTTCCGACAGCGGCAGCATCAGCTTCGATAATTTGTGAGCAAAAGCCCCGAAGTGACATTCCACCGGCTTTGCTGGCAATATGGGCAAAAGTCCCGGGATGGACCCGCAATGAAAACAATTGCCGTTGCCGCAATCACAGCCCTGCTGTCACTGCCGGGTTTTGCGCAGTCGCCGGACCGGAGCGCCGGGCGGGAACAGGTTTTCCCGCTCATCATGGACGGCGACGGCTACCGCTCCCGGCTCATCCTCAATAATGCCGCTGACTCGGCCAATCCCTGTTCGCTCGTGCTTCAGGGTCGCCAAAACCAGGGAGAATTGCTCGATACCTCCCGATTGCAAGCCAACGAAGCCCTCGCGGCGGATGGCGCCCACGCCACGATAAGCCTGCCGGCAGGCGGGGCCGGCGTGACGCTCGCCACCACGGGCGAACGCGGCTTTGCCTACGGTTACGCGCTGCTCGACTGCGAGCAGGATGTCATCGCCCGGCTATTGCTGACATTGGACGATGCCGCCAATCCCGGGTCCCCGGTCGCCCTTGCGGCTTCCGGCGCCGCCCCGGGCGGTTCGGATTTCATTTTTCCCCTGCAACGGCATAGCGCCGATCTCGCCTTGGCGTTTGCAAACCCCGGTGCCAGCGCCGCCAATTGTTTCTATCTTTTCGACGGACAGGCAGAGACCGGCGCGGGCGGGGAGAACCTGACAGTACCGCCCATGTCCACGGTTATGCAGTTTCCGGTTGCAGCGGAGCAGTTCCCCGATTCATCCGCCATTCTGGCTTCTTGCGATAGCGATATTGCAGCCATCGGCATTCCGTTCGAAGGCCGGATTTTCAGCACCGTGCCGCCGTTTTCGCCCGGCGCGGACATTACCGCAAGCAGCGATCAGGTTTTGCCGCTGGTCGTTGACGGAGGCGGGTTCCGTTCCCGGCTGCTGCTGGCCAATACCACTGGCGTGGCAACAACCTGTGCGCTAAACCTGCGCGGCCCAGGTCTCGACGAGAGCCGGTTTGAACTTCCAGACGGAGTTACTCCCACGAGCACCGGCCTGCTGATGCATCTCGACAGCGGCGGCGAATTGCAGTTTCTTGCCAGCAAGGGCGAGGGTTCTCTGGTGCTTGGCCATGCCAGCATCGATTGCGAACAACCGGTGATGGCAAACAACACGCTGAGCCTGGAAATCGGCAGCGCACTCGCCGGAATGGCCACCATTCCGGGCTCGCAAAAAGCCAGCGCATTCCTGGTTCCGGTGATTCCCGAAAGCGGCAGGCTCGCGCTCGCCACAAGCAATGACTCCTCGAGTGATGTCAGTTGCGGGCTGGAGTTGACAGATTACGGCGGCGCCACTTTCGGGCTGGCTGCCTTTGAGGTCGGTCCGGCTTCCACCACGGTGCAATTTCTCGATGAGCTGTTCCTGCTGCCGGAAAACTTCTCCGGCGGCGAGGCGACCGTTTCCTGCGACCAGCCTGTAGAAGCCGTGGCGCTGCCCTTGAGCGGAGCCGCTTTTGCCGCCCTCTCACCGGCGATTCTGGCGGCGGAAACCTTAACGCCGGAGCCCGGGCTGATTTTCAATCCGGCGCAATTCCCGCCGATTTCCATCTTCCAGCTCGACGAGCCCATTGCGCCCTTGCAACTGCCCGAACCGCTCAATGGCGAGCCCCCCTTCTCCTATATGCTGGAGCCGCCGATTCCCGGCCTGCAATTCGAACCGGAAACGCGCCGACTCAGCGGGACGCCCACCGAAGCCGGCGAATATCTCCTGCAGTATCAGGCCAGGGACGCCAGCGGAAAATCCGGCTTCTATCCGGTTTTCATCCTCGTGCGAGGCCCGGATTCCGAGCCGAGCTTTGCCGATGACAGCGCCCCGCCGGACCAGAACTACACACTCGGCAGGGAAATCGAGGCCCTGCAATTTCCCGAAGCCACCGGCGGCAATGCGCCACTGATCCACTTCCTCAGCCCGGAAGTGCCGGGATTGACTTTCGACATGCAAACCCGGCAGCTCAGCGGCACGCCGGAAAGAACCGGCGTGTATCCCGTGAGCTATAACGTGACCGACGCGGATTTCGATATGGACTCACTCGAGTTCACCATCACCGTCACGGTGCCGGAAAGCGCGCGAACGCCACTGGAGCCCGGCCGCTGCGCAGACGGCGGTTTTGTCGAAAACCCCAGCGAAAATCCCGGCCTCGTTGCCGATTGCCAGGCCCTGGTCAGCTTCGCCAATGCGCTCATCGAGACCGGACTGATCATGGAAGACAATGTGCTCAACCAATGGGGCGGGGAAGGACAAATGCGGGTGGAAAGCTGGTCCGGCGCGCGCGCAAGCGAGGGACGGGTCAGCGGCCTGGAACTGCCATTCGGCAGCCTGAAGGGCGATCTTCCCGCCGCGCTTGGCGAACTCGAAGCCCTGACCCGGCTCGATCTGCGGGGCAATGAGCTTTCCGGCGAGATTCCACCTGGAATCGGCAATCTGTCCCGGCTCGAAATCCTTGATCTTTCGGCCAACCGGCTGGGCGGCTCTGTTCCCGCGGAACTGGCAAAGCTCGAAAACCTGCGCAGTCTTTCGCTGGCAATCAACGCGCTTTCCGGGCCGATTCCAGCCGGGCTTGACGCGCTGGGCAGTCTGGAATCATTGTCCTTGATGGAAAACGAACTGAGCGGGGCCATTCCCGCCGAACTCGGTCAACTCGCGAATCTGCGGGAACTCAACCTTGCCGCGAACCAGCTCAGCGGGCCGATTCCTTCGAGCCTGGGGCGGCTTGGCGAACTCACCACATTGCAGTTGTTCGCCAATGAACTCACCGGCGCCATTCCTCCCGAGCTCGGGCAACTGGAGAATCTGGAACAACTGGTGCTCGGTTTCAACAGGCTCAGTGGCGCAATCCCCGCCGAACTGGCCATGCTCCGGAGGCTGCGGCAACTGATCCTGAGCATGAACCGGCTCAGCGGACCGATTCCGCCGGAACTGGGAGAACTTTCGGCGCTGGTCATGCTCGACCTCCGCTTCAATGCCCTGGAAGGAAGCATTCCGGCGGAGCTGGCGGGGCTGGAAAATCTGCAGGACCTCTATGTCTCCTTCAATCAGTTGCGGGGGACCGTGGACTGGGCTTTCCGCGAGCGCATCAAGAAAGGCAGCCTGCTGCTGGAAACCGAGGGCAATCAGATTACCGGTCTCGCCCCGCCGCCGGAAAGGGAGCCGGCGCCGGCGGGGCCACCGGGAAGCCCGGTCAATGCTTCCCATCATTCGATCGCCTGGTATCAGGGGCCGCTGCTCATGGAGTGGGACTGGCGGGGCGAGCGGGTGGAGCATCAAACGCCGATCCTCGGCCGCTGGGCGCTGCTGGCGGTGCGCGTGAATCACGCCACGGAGCAGCCGCCCGAAGTCATCACCCGGGTGCTGGATGCGGAAGACAGGATACTCGTGGCAAGCCTCGCCGAGGCCGCGCCGCCGAATACCGAGGCCATCGAGGCCAATCAATACCGCTCAGAGTTTCTTTTCTACCTGCCCGGGCGAATGTATCAATCCGGCAACCAGGTCGTGCATGTGATCGACCCGGAAAATGCCCCGGGTGAATCCGATGAAAACGATAACACCGCCGGGCCGATTGTTCTCCATGGCGAACAACCGCCAAGATTCCGCGCGGTTTTCATCCCCCTGCTCATGCCGGATGAAGAGGAGTGGCACAAGGACTTCGACCCCAATGCGCTAATGGTGGGCACCCTCGCTTTCCTGCCGATCGCCGATGATTTCGAGGCGCGATTCGGGCCGACCCTGGAATTTGACGCCCACGAAATCGACGACCCATTGATTGATGTATTGGAGTTGTGGAACGCCGAAGCCGAGCCCGATGAGTTCTATCACGGCATCGTCAACCGCGAAACCGGCGGCGTCGCGGTGCTGGGAGGCCAGGTGGCAGTGAGCGAACTTTCCATCCACCGCGTCATCCCCCATGAATTCGGCCACAACTTCAGCCTCGCGCATACTCCCGGCTGCCACGCCGAGGGAGTGGACGAGGACTACCCCTATCCCGACGGCAAACTCGGACCGGACCCGGCCTGGGAACGCAATTGGCGGCTGTTCGCCTCCGGCGAAGACGAGGACTACACCGACCTCATGTCCTACTGCACCGAATTGAAGTTGATCTCCGATTACAACTACCGCCGCGCCGCGGAATACTGGCTCGCCTTCGGCACGCGGACGAACACCAGCCCGGTCACCTCGGGACCGGCCCCACAAAGCCTTGCCGCCGCGAGAACCGAGAACGAGGGCAGCATCGCCCTCTCCGGTCGCATCAGCGCCGGCGGTATCTGGAGCCTGACCCAGGCCCGCCAGTCCAACCGGCGGCCGCGCCCGCCAGCCGGCAATGGCGATTACACGCTGCTCCTCTTCGACTCCGCCGGCGTGCAAGTCCACGCCGAACCACTAGCCCTCCTGCCGCTAAGCCACGGCGACGAAACCTTCTGGGCCGCAAGAATCCCGATACCCCCGCGAGAACCAGAAGCAATCGTGATTCTGGACGCCCGGGGCAACGAAATGCTGCGGCAAGCCCTGCCCGGGATATGAGCGCTGCCTGTTCCCAGGCTCTCATGCGGTGGCCTCTGAGGGAGATTCCGCGACTCCGCGCGGAATGACGGGGATATCGCAAATGCGCGTTGACCCGCGCCCGGAGTTGGCGGGATAATGCGCGCTTGTTCAATTCTGCCTCCAAAGGCTTCAGGGAGTGGGCCAGGCCAATGTGGCGAACAGACCGCGCATTCAGCGTTGCAGGGCGGGACCGGTTCCGGTCCCTGCCGCTTGCCGCGATTTTCTGTGCGTTGTTGCTGTATGTGCAAGGCGCGACCGTTGCCCATGACCACGATGACGATCCCAGGCAGCGCTACGATTGCGACATCTGTCTCAAGATCGGTTCCAGCGCCGACGCCATAACCACAAATCATCCGGACTCCCTGGCGCCGCCAATGCGCCATGCATGGCGCGACCATGAAGCGGAGCCGGTTTTCCCGCGACTTCCCGATCTCCACGCAAGAGCGCCTCCCCCGGCCTGATACGCCAGTTTTCATTTTCCTCAGCGGTGAACGCCGCGCGTCAGTTTTCCGGATTGGCGCCGGCCAAGGATTCGCGACGGGGATCTCCGGTTTATCAGACTTTTATTTTTTCGGGGAATGCAATGAAGATGCAACGCAAGAAGTTATCCGCCGCAATCGGCTTGGCGGTAACGGCACTGTACGCTGGCGGCGCAATGGCGCAGGAAGCCACCCATAACGAAGATGAGATCGTGGAAGTGGTGGTCACCGCCGCTTTCCGGCAGTCGGAAGCGGAAACCGCGATGCCCGTGGGCGTACTCGATGGCGAGGCGCTGCGGGAGCGAATCGGCAACAGCCTCGGCGAAACGCTGCAAAACGAAATCGGCGTCAATAACGCCTCATTCGGCACGGGAGTCGGGCATCCGGTCATCCGGGGCCAGACCGGCAACCGGGTCAAGGTATTGCAGAATGGAGTCGGCACCACTGACGCCGCCGCGCTCAGCCCCGACCACGCCGAGGCGGTGAATACCCAGCTCGCGGAACGGCTTGAAACCGTTCGCGGCCCTTCGGCGCTGTTGTACGGCAGCGGCGCGGTGGGCGGGGTGGTAAATGTGATCGATAACCGGATTCCGGAATCGCTGCCGGCGGAACCGAGCCTGGTCCTGCAGCAAACCCGGGACAATGTCAGCAACCAGGACCAGACGCTGATTCGCATTGACGCCGCGGCCGGCAATGTGGCTTTTCATCTCGACGCTTTCACCAGCCGCAACGAAAATGTGGAAATCCCCGGCTACGCAATCGACGAGGAAGCCGTCGAAGAGTTGGAGGAACTGATTCACGAACACCTTGAGGAAGGACATGAGGACGATCACGACGACGACCATGATGACCACGACGAGGATCACGAAGACGACCATGACGAAGATGATCACGACGATCACGAACACGAGGAAGAGGAAGTCGAGAACACCTTTGGCTACATAGGCAACTCAGACGCCGAATCCGATGGCGGCAACATCGGCTTCTCCTTCGTCGGCGACAACGGCTTCTTCGGCTTTTCCGTCAGTGAAGTGAGCAAGGAGTACGGCCTTCCCATCGGCGTGCACGCCCATGCCCACCACGAGGAGGAGCATGACGAACACGGCGAAGACGAAGACCATGACGATCACGATGAAGATCACGACGAGGACCATGACGAGGAACACGAAGAACACGCGGAAGAAGTAGAGTTCGTTCGCATCGCCATGGACAAGACCCGCTACGATTTCAAGGGAGAATTGCAACTCGGCGACGGCTTCATCCAGAGCATCCGCGCCTCGGCGGGCATCACCGATTACATGCACGACGAGATCGAGATTTTCGAGGACGGCGAGAGGGAAGTGGGCACCCGCTACGAGAACGAAGGTACCGAAGGCCGCGTCACCATGACCCATGTACCCGTGGGCAACTGGAGCGGTGTCTGGGGACTGCAGTTTAGCGACAACGTCTTCAGCGCCACCGGCGAGGAAGCTTTCATCCCGGAATCCGACATCAACTCGGTGGGCTTTTTCGGCGTGGAACGCTACACCAACGGCAACCTCACCGGCGAGATCGGGCTTCGCTTCGAAGACAACAGCGTGGACCCGAACGGGCGCTGCGAATACAGCGGCAATGCCACCAGCCTCAGCGGCAGCGTGCTCTACGACCTCGGCAACGAGTCCAATCTGCTGTTCGGCGCCTCACGCTCCCAGCGAACGCCAACGGTGGAAGAACTCTATTCCAATGTCGACGCCGGCGCCTGCGCCCCCGAGGAACACCATGAGCATCTCGTCCTCCATGCCGCCACCAATCTGCTCGAAGTCGGCAATCCCATGCTGGAAGAGGAGACTTCAGCCAATCTCGAATTCGGCTACCGCAAGTACGGCGGCGGTTTCACCGGCGAATTCAGCGCCTACCACAACCAGATCGATAATTTTATCTTCCTCGATCTGACCGGCGAGGAGTTCGAGGAGCAGCCGCTGGCTTCCTACATGGCCCGGGACGCGAGCTTCACCGGCATTGAAGGCGAAGTGAACTTCAATGTCATGGAAGGCGACGATTCTTCGCTTGAGTTCGGCGTATTCGGCGACCTGGTGAACGCGGAGTTCGATTCCGGCGGCTATGTGCCCCGCATCCCCGCCGCCAAGCTTGGCGCCAAGTTGCGCTGGTTCGGCGAGAACTGGAGCGTCCACCTGCACGCCACCCGGGTTGAGGAGCAGGAAGATGTCGCCGAACTGGAACTGCCCACCGGGGGATACACGCTGCTTTCGCTGTATGCGGACTACCACTGGACCGTGGCCGGGGACAGCAGTCTTGAGTTGTTCCTGCGGGGTCGGAACCTGCTCGATGAGGAAATCCGCAACCATGCGTCCTTCCTCAAGAACTACGGCCCGGAGCCGGGCCGCGGGGTAATGGTCGGAGTTCGCTTCGAGTACTGATGCCGGCGACTGTTCCAGACTCTCGGGGAAAAGCCCCGCAGTGGGGCGGGGCTTTTCCGTATTTCGCCGCAACAGGCGCGAGTCTTGTGCATACCCGTGGCAGATTGTTCAAGTCATGAAAAAGGACCGATTTCTCATTCCGGCGCGCGCTTTCGCCGTTTGCCTGTTGTTGATTGTGGCCCAGCTCGCCGCACTGGGGCACATTCACGACATTGAAGAAGAGGAATCGATCGACGACTGCCACCTTTGCCTGTTGCTCAACCTTTCCGCCGATTGCATCGGCGCCGATTCCACCGGCGAGTTCAACCCGGCTGCACGGTCGGGATCCTTCACCTACACGCTTGCATCGCATTCCCGCGCCCTGCCTGTCCCCCAGGCGAGAGATCCTCCCCGGGCCTGACCGTCCGAAATTTTGTTTTTTCCGCTCCGGCAGAACGTCGCGGGCGGGTTTCAGGTTTGTGAGTATCAAAATTGGAGAATGCAATGAACATTTCACACAGCAAGTTGTCGACCGCCGTCAGTCTGGCGCTGGCGGTCGGTACTGCCGGCGGCGCGCTCGCCCAGGAAGAGGCCGGCCAGAATGAAGATCAACTCGTGGAAATCATAGTTACCGCGCCTTTCCAGGAATCCGAAGCGGAAACGGCGATGCCGGTTGGGGTCCTGGCCGGAGAGGCTTTGCGGGAGAAAATCGGCAACAGCCTTG
This sequence comes from Pseudomonadales bacterium, assembly GCA_022827425.1. Lineage (GTDB taxonomy): Bacteria > Pseudomonadota > Gammaproteobacteria > Pseudomonadales > Pseudohongiellaceae > UBA9145. The sequence continues at coordinate 29,937 of JAJDSZ010000031.1, forward strand.
GCGACACGCTCAAGGATGAAATCGGCCTCGCCAGCGCCTCTTTCGGCACGGGAGTCGGACTTCCGGTTATCCGCGGCCAATCCACCAACCGAGTCAAGGTTCTGCAGAACGGGATTGGCACAACTGACGTTTCCACCGCCAGCCCCGACCATGCCAATGCCGTGAATGTGGCGCTGGCGGAAAGGCTGGAAGTCATTCGCGGACCCTCGACCCTACTCTATGGCAGCAACGCCATCGGCGGCGTCGTCAACGTCATCGACAACCGGATTCCGGAGACTCTGCCGGAAGACTTCGGCTTCGTTGTCCAGCAAAGCCACAATACCGTGAATTCCCAGGACGAAACCCTGATCCGCATCGATGGCGCCGTGGGAAATGTGGCCTATCATCTCGATGCTTTCCGGAGCCGCAACGACAATGTGGAGATTAGCGGCCACGCCATCGACGAGGAAGCCATGGAGGCGCTTGAGGAACTGTTTCACGAACGCCTTGAGGAAGAACATCACGACGACGACCATGATGAACACGATGACCACGACGAGCACGATGACCACGACGAGCACGCGGAAGAGGGAGTGGAAAACACCTTCGGCTATATCGGTAATTCCGATGGTGAATCCAGCGGCGGAAACTTCGGCTTTTCCTTTATCGGCGACAATGGCTTTTTCGGCGTTTCGGTGAGCGAGGTCGACAAGAACTACGGCCTCCCGCTCGGCGTTCATGCCCATGTCCATGAGCATGACCATGGCGAAGAGGAGCACGAAGACGAACATGAGGAGCATGAGGATGACCACGACGAGCATGGGGACGAACACGGGGGCGAAGCAGTGGAATTCGTTCGCCTCGACATGGAAAAAAGCCGCTATGACTTCAAGGGCGAGTATCGCTTCGATGGTGGTTTCTTCGAGAGTTTTAGCGCTTCGGTGGGCGTAACCGATTACGTGCATCACGAGATCGAGTTTTTCGAAGACGGCGGCCGCCACGTGGGCACCCGCTACAGCAGCGACGGCAACGAAGGCCGCTTTACCCTGACCCATGCTCCCGTGGGCAACTGGACCGGGGTTTGGGGCATGCAGTTTTCGGATACCGTGTTCAGCGCCATCGGCGAAGAAGCCTTCATCCCGGAATCCGACCTGAACTCGATCGGATTGTTCGCTGTGGAACGCTACAGTTCCGGCAACTGGACCGGCGAACTTGGCATTCACCTTGAGGACAGCAGCGTGGACCCCAACGGTCGTTGCGAATCCAGCAGCAACAACACGAGCCTGAGCGGCAGCGTGCTCTACGGCCTCGGCAACGAGTCCAACCTGCTTTTTGGCGCGTCCCGTTCGCAACGGGCGCCGGCGGTGGAAGAGCTCTATTCCAATGTTTCCCTGGACACTTGCGCTCCCGAGAGCGACTACGAAAATCTCGTCTTCCACGCGGGTACGAATTCCCTGGATATCGGCAATCCGCTTCTCGAAGCGGAGACTTCCAACAACCTGGAACTCGGTTATCGCCGGTATGGCGGTAGCTTCACCGGAGAGTTCAGCGCCTATTACAATCAGATCGACAACTTCATCTATCTCGATGTGTCGGGGGAGTTCGAAGAGCAGACGCTGGTCCGCTACTTGCAGCGGGACGCGCGCTTTTCCGGGATCGAAGGCGAAGTTTCCTTCAACGTGATGGAAGGCGAAGGCTCGTCCCTGTCCCTGGGCGTGTTCGGTGACAGGGTAAATGCCGAGTTTGACTCCGGCGGATATGTGCCGCGCATTCCGGCATCCAAGGTCGGCGCCGAACTGCGCTGGTTCGGAAGCAACTGGAGCATCAACCTGCGAGCCACGCAAGTGAACGAGCAGGAGGACGTGGCGGAACTCGAGCTGCCCACCGGCGGTTACACCCTGGTCTCGCTCTATGCCGACTACCACTTCGATGTGGGCGGGGACAGCAGCCTTCAGGTGTTCCTGCGCGGCGAAAATCTGCTCGATGAGGAAATCCGCAATCACGTGTCTTTGTTGAAGAACTACGCGCCCGGCCCGGGCCGCGGCGTGATGGCGGGCTTTCGATTGGAGTATTGATCCCCGGCGGTTGCCAGGGGAAGGCGCGCTGGCAGCAAAGTCCCGCCGGAAGGCGGGACTTTGCTTTTGGGGAAACACGCAAAATGCAGTATGTTAGTCTCGACATGTCTTCCCTGGTCGCACTCAAGATTTTCGCCGCGCTTTCCGTTCTCGCAGTGGCGGTGCTCGGCGGAATCATACCCATGCTCGCCGCTCGCCGTCAGTCGAGCCGGCGCTTCTTTTCCCTGGGCAATGCCCTGGCCGGGGGAATTTTCCTCGGCGTGGGCTTCACCCATTTGCTGCCCGAAGCGGAGGAAATGCTTGCCGGATTTACCGACTACCCCCTGGGCCCCTTGCTGGCGGCGGGTGGCATTGCGATTCTGCTGTGGCTCGACCGGGTGTATTTCGAATCCCGGGGGCCGAACACGGACGGTGAATCGGGAGAACGCCGCCAGCCCGTGTATCCCGTGGTCATGCTGGCGGCGCTCTCGGTCCACTCGGTAATCACCGGCTTTGCGCTTGGGTTGGAGCCGGAAATCGCCGCCTCGGTGCTGGTGATGACCGGCATACTCCTGCACAAGGGATCGGCGGCTTTCGCCCTCATGGTAAGCGCCCACGCTTCGGGCATGAACCAGCCCCAGCTTCGCCTGGTGCTTGCCGTATTCGTGTCCATGACGCCGCTGGGAATCGCCTTCGGCACTTCGGTTTCGAGCCTGATGGACGGGGAAAGCGCCGAGCTGGCGGAAGGCGTATTCAACGCCCTGGCCGCGGGAACTTTCATTTATGTGGCCGTGATGGACGTCATCGATTCGGAAATGAGCCGAATCGAAGACCGCATGGCGCGTTTCGCCAGCAGCGCGCTGGCGGGAAGCGACGATGTCGACATGCCGGTTCGGGATCACGACCGTCCGCTCAAGTTCCTGCTGGTGCTGATCGGCCTGGGCAGCATGGCGGTGCTGGGTATTTGGGTTTGATTTGCCGCGCGCCACGCCATTCTGCGTAGTTGCCCGCTGTCATTCCGCGCGGTTACCTACTGTCATTCTGCGCGAAGTCGCAGAATCTTTTCAGGCAAACAACAGGAGTTCTGTCATGCTCTACAAACTCGGCGACGCCGAAGTGGAAATCGCCGGCGAGGACTGGTTCGTGGCGCCGGATGCCGCGCTGATCGGCAGCGTGCGGCTCGGGAACAACGCCAGCGTCTGGTTCGGCGCTGTGCTGCGCGGCGACAATGAACCAATTGTGGTGGGAGAAAACTCGAACGTGCAGGATCTGTCGGTGCTGCATACCGATCCCGGTGTTCCCCTCACCATCGGCCGCAATGTCACCGTGGGCCACAAGGTCATGCTCCACGGCTGCACCATCGGCGACAACTCGCTCATCGGCATCAATTCCGTGGTGCTCAATGGGGCGAGAATCGGCAGCGACTGCCTCATCGGCGCCAACAGCCTGATCACCGAAGGCAAGCAAATCCCCGACGGCTCGCTCGTGCTCGGCTCGCCGGCGCGAGTGGTGCGGCAGTTGACCGATGAGGAAAAAACCATGCTGCTCAAAAGCGCCGACACCTACGTGCGCAACTTCAAGCGCTTCAGAAAAGACCTCAAGCCCGACCCCCGGGGCTGAGCCAGGAGTCTGCGCCGTAGGAATTCGCTATCGCCGCGCCCCCGGCCGGTCGGTTGAGGCGAATATTGGCGGATATGCAACGAAATCGAGCGGCCAGGGACGCGGATGAGAGCGGATTTGCAGCCGTGAATTCCTACGGCGCAGGCTCCCCAGGCCGCTGGCCAGGGCGTAAAAGGCAAATCAGGCTCGATAATCCCGACACCGCGATGGTCAGGGATGCAAGCCGGACAGGGCGCCTTCCTCAATCTCTTCCCGCAACACGCGGCGCAGTACGGTTTCCAGTTTTTCTCTTTCCAGATACTCCCGCAGCGCCTGGTTGATCGCGGTCTGGTAGCCGCGCCCGCTGTTCTTCGTCTGGCCGCGAAAAGCCTCCAGAATGTCCTTGTCCAGCAGAATGGTTATTCGGGACTTTCCCTGCTGTGTTACGGGCGCCCCTCTCCGACCGCTGTCAAAATCATATTCCTTCCGCATATGCATTTCTCTCTGTTGGTGTTGCCTTGCGCGGACCCTGGGGAAAAATGCTCACGCGGCCAGAATATATACATACAAACATGCATATCGTCAACGCCTGAGTTCGCAAACGGCTGGGAATGGGCTTCCCAATGGTGGGTCCGTGATAGTATCTCGGCAAATCTGGATTCTTGGAAGCTGGCGCCAAAGGTCATGCTGGAAAAGACAAGTACAAAAGCGACTCCATCTGAAACTGAATCGTCTGATGTCTACGCCGGAATATTGGAATCGGAGTCGTCGGTCGACAGGCTCCTGCAGAAAAAGAATACCCTGCTGCGGGCGCTGGATTTGCTTTCGGTGGAACAGTTCGAGCAAGTCGTCGAAGACGTTCTGAAGGCCCCGCGCGCGGGAGACTTGAAAAGTGCGCGGCAGAGCCTTGACGCTGCCATAGATGCCTGCGAATACGTTGAAATCAAAGGAGTTCGCCCCGGGAAAGCCAGCAAGGCGAGCCCCGCGCAATTGAAGCTTCCCATAGTCGAAGAATGTGACCGATACGACAACGTTCGATTGCTGGGCGCACTGCTTCGCGTCTGGCGGGCGAGCAAGGCGCGGTTGCGGGAGAAGGTGGAGGATTATCTCAATGAAGCGGGAGTCGCCGCAGTATCGGTGTCTTTCAAGGAAGGTCAGTATCACGGTCTTTGGCGGCCCGAAGACTGGGAACGGCACATGGCGTCGCTGCTCGAATCCGACGAAGAATCCGGCGAAACGGACAACTCCGGTTTGGCGACCGCGGAAACCCGCTTGATGCTGAGCCTGGTGTCGGGCGCGTCTCCTGCCCAGCCGGGCGAGTTGTCGGCGGGGAAGTTCGACGACCCGGTGCTGGCGGGTTTTCTGGCCCGACTCTGGACCTTCAGCCCACAAGATCCCATATGGGATGAAATGGATAGTTTCATCGAGGAACTTGGGGTGCTGAACGATATGAAAGGGCGGGAAATGATCGAGTCCCGGATTGTCAGCGGCAAGCAACGGCTGGAAAAACTCGACAGCAACTACCGGGAGTCGCTTACCTATCTCGAATGCGATCTTGGCCGGATTCGGTCCGCGATCGACGAAAACGTGGAATTGATGCTGTGTACCGGTGACGACTTCTACCCTGAACTGATCGAGTCTTTGCGCGAGTACGAATCGGTTCGGCGCCGGGGTGACACCAAGAGTGAGGAAAGCGACCGGGCCGCCAAGCGCGCCCCGCTCGAAGATGAAATCGTCAATCTCGTGAAGCAATGGGAGCGCGAAATCGGCAAACGGCAATCGGAATCACAAGAACAAGATGCCGAAACGGCAGATACAAAGGAAGACGCCGCCGAAGAATCGCCCGGCGCGGAGGAATTACCGGAGGGCGAGGAAATCCTTGCGCTACGCAAGCGGTTGCGGGCCGAGACCTCGAAGCGCGAAGAATTCAAATCCAGAATTGAAACGCAAGCCGCCGAACTGCGTAAGCTGCGGCAGTTTGTTCGCAACGTCGAATCGAGAAGCAAGCGACTTTCGGAAGAAAATCTGGAACTCAGGGAGTGTTTGGAAGAGGCAACGGAAGCCGAATCGCAAGGTTCTGCCGCGGGGGTGGGAGAAGGCGGGGGCGACTATTTCGTCATGTATCCTCCGCGATGGATAGAAAACGTGGAGGACGCCGTGAACCAGGCGGAGCGCACGTTCGAAAACGAGCTCGTTTTTGTCCTGAACACCAAGTTGCAACAGAACAGCGCTTTTCAAAAACCGGATGAAGTTTTCAAGGCGCTCGCCTGGCTGGCGACGAATTTACGGGTCGCCAAACTCAATCCCGACATCGGTGTCAACTTGCACGAGGCCTTGGATGAAAGCCTCAAGAAAGCTGTCAGGCCCAACTGGTTTTACACGCCTCGTCAATCGCCAACCGCCACCGGGAAACATCCCGACTCGTACACCACCGCGCATGAAGGGACCAGGTACGACTTGCACGAACACATCGGCCGGGGGAAGAGTCACGATGCCAAAGGCACAGTCCGAATCGCGTTTGCCTGGGATGAAAAAAAGAGGAAGTTGATCGTCGGCTACATCGGCCGCCATCAGCCGACAGGCCGCTCCTGAACATGGCGCTCAAGTCGCGCCGGGCCTCCCGCGACTCCCATGAACCCCAAGTTTCGAGAGAATCGGAGAGTGTCAAAATACAATGCCCGAATCACGATCTCTGCCTTACGATATGGGAAACGCGGGAGACCTGCTTAAGCACGGCGTGTTGGCGGAAATTCTTCGGCATCGTCTGACCGCTCAATCTGACCAGCCAATTCGTTTTTTGGACCTTTTTGGTGGCGAACCGGTCGGTTCCAATACGCCTGACGCGATTGTGCGACGGGTCGGCAAGTTGTCGAAATGTGCCCTTCCGGACGGGCAACCCGACATAGTTTCCGGTCGTTACTACGGTAGCGGCACGATGGTTCGGAAACTGGGACAAGTCCTCGGCGGACATGTGTCGGTATTCGTTTCTGATTGCGACGAAGGGCGGCGGAAACGGCTTCTGGTAGAGGGGCTGCAACCGCTGGAGGAGGCATTTCCACGAGTTGGGAGGCCTGGTTACTACGATGCTTACCGGGCCTTGGAATCGATCAGGGGCGAAACGACAGGGTGCGACCTGATCTTGTTTGACCCCTTCAACGATTTTCTGAAGCCCGATAGAAGTGGCTTAAATCGAGCGGAAGGCGTTATTCCTGTATTGAGCCATATTGCAAAATCTTCTGCGGTCGTGCTGCTTGGCCTGAACAAGGATCCCTTCAATCGTATGGGTAGACGGTTCGATGAACTACTGCAGATCTATTTCGCCGATGCATTCATCATGACCTGTCCACCCATCAGAGAAAGCGGAATCGTTGGGGAAAGCAAGTATTACGCAGATGTGGTCTTGGCGGGACCGGAACTTGTCGATTCCCGAGTTGCGAACTCTAGCCTCTTCCGTCGTCTTGAGCGACTTGCAAATAAGCTTGCAGACGCACTCGAATTGTCCGACCGTGGTCGTATGATGCTATTGCCTCGAACTATAGGTTCTTCTCGTAATTCCGCACCAAGCGAAGGCGATGGTGAGATGGCGGCGGGGCGGCAACGAAAGATACTTTCCACCGCGCCCAAACTGTTGGTATCAAAACCGAATTTGTCGACGTCAGGCCGCTACTTTGCCGGGATTGATGGCTGTAGCGCGGGATGGGTGATGGTCCGGTGCGAAGACAATGGTCGATTCGAGAAGCCGGAAATTGTTGATACGCTGAATGAAATTCCGCCTACCGATAGCATCCTAATCGATATTCCCATTGGTTTGCCAGACCGAGGGCGACGGAAATGTGATTTGTCTGCGCGCAAAGCGCTCGGAGACCCTAGATGCCGTAGCGTGTTCACCGGCGCGCGGCGACCGCTGCTGGATATGGAGAACCGCGAGAGTGCGCACACTTGGGGTAAGAAACAAGACGGTCTTGGAGTAAGCCAACAATTATGGGCAATTGTTCCAAAGATCCGGGAAGTAGATGCTTGGATTACTCAGATGAGGCAGGGCACTCTTCGCGAAGGCCATCCCGAGTTGTCGTTCTGCACGGCAGCGGGACGGCCGATGGAACACAATAAGAAATCGAAGGTCGGTCAGGACGAACGCCTGAATGCACTGGCCGGCTTCATTGATCGGGAAATGGTTTGTGAATGGTTGATTCAAACTCAGGGCGACTCTAGGTGGGCGGCAGACGACATCCTCGATGCTTTGGCTCTTTGCTGGTCAGCAAAGCGCCTGCTATTGGGCAGTCACGGCACACTTCCGACGGGCGACGTCCCCAAGGATCGCCGCGGCTTGTCTATGGAAATGGTGTTTTGATTAATTGTGTCCATGAGGTAAGGCTTTTCGTATGCCGGCTTTGCATGATGAGTCGCGCTCGGCCACCGTTCATGTGGCAACCAGTTGCAGTCACCCCAAGTCTGTGCAACTCACGGGTGTTAGCACTCAGGGCGCGACTTCCATGCCATCCCGACCGACGACGATGGGGCCGTCGAAGTAGTCGCTCATACCCTGGATGAACAGCGCTTCGGCGGCTTCCGTTGGGGCGATCGACGGGAACAGATGGGTCAGCGCCAGTTTCTTCACGCCGGCCTCCTGGGCCATTCGCGCCAGGGCCAGGGTTTCGGCGTGGTACTCCATGCCTTCCTCGATCATTTCGAGTTGCCGAGTATTGCCGACGGCCCTGGCAAGGGCGATGGGTGTGTTGAACATGGCCGCGTTTTCGGCCTCGCTGATGAGCAGGTCGGCGCCGGCGGCGCCTTCGGCGTAGGCGGGGCAGACCCGGGTGTCGCCGGAGACCACGAGCACCTCGCCGCGAAACTCGAACCGGTAGCCCACCGCGGGCTCGACGGGCTCATGGCAGACGGGAAACATCGTTACCCGCAGGCCGTCTTCCTCGAGCACCACGCCCGGTTCGTGTTCGGTGACCCGTGGATTCATGGCGGCGGCGGCGAACTTGTCGCCATGATGGACTATGCGGTATTCGAGATCGAGCCGGTACGCGGCAAGCAGACCGGTCACCACTTCGATCGCGCCCTCGGGGCCGCGGACCGGGATGCGGCGATCGATGCCGCCAATGCCGAAATCGAGCAGGATTTCTCCGAGCCCGATGAAGTGGTCGGAGTGGTAGTGGGTGTAGAATACGCCATCGACTTCGTCGATTCCCGCCTGGTCCAGCGGCAGGATGCAATTGCGGCCGGTGTCCACGAGAAACACCCGGTCGCCGGCGATTACGGCGGTGCAGGCAGTCTGTCGGTCCGGATTCGGCAGCGGCACGCCGGTGCCAAGCAGAATCGCCGACAGGCCCGCATCGGGGTCGAACTCCCGCGCCCCGGGTTGGGCGAAGGCATGGCTCCACGCAGTGAGAAGAAGCAGTCCGAGCGCCAGGGCGAACGCCCTGGAGGGCCATGCCAGCGCGGCTGCGGATAATGGGTATCCAGTTTTTTCAGTTTCTTTCATAGGAATTCCACGAAGTTTCTTAACTTAACCGCAGGGCGCCGTCTTCGATCGGCGATCGTTCGATGAGCTTGCGGTCGAGCAGGTAGTCCTGGGTGTTGCGCCAGGGGGCGCGGATTTTCTGCCGGGGGAAAAGATGCATCGCGCGTTGCATGTATCCCGGGTTGAAGTCGTCGATCCATTGCAGTTCCGGCAGGCCCTTCTCGTTCTCGTCAAGGACCGGCACGCACTGCCTCGCTCCCCTGGCGTCCATGGTCTTGAGCAGCTTGCAGACGTAGCGCGAATTGAGGTCTGCGCGCAAGGTCCAGGAAGCGTTCACATAGCCGAAAGTATAGGCCAGATTCGGCACCCCGGACAGCATCATGCCGTGATAGTTGAAAGTCGCGCCCGGGTCGATTTCCTCGCCGTCCCGGAACAGTTTCACGCCGCCGAACATTTGCAGGTTGAGGCCGGTGGCGGTGACCAGGATATCGGCCTCCACCCTTTGGCCGTCCGCCATCCGCACGCCGGTTTCGTCAATTTCCTCAATGGCGCCGGTGACCATATCGGCCTTGCCGTCGCGAATCGCGAGGAACAGGTCGTTGTCCGGCACGAGGCAGACCCGCTGGGTCCAGGGCTCGTAGGAGGGCGTGAAATGCTTCTCCACGTCGTAATCCTCGCCGAGCACCTTGCGCACGCGCTTGAGCAGATAATCCTTGACCGCCTCGGGCTTGTTGCGCGAGCGCCGGTACAGCAGATCCTGCATGCGCACAAAGCGCCAGCGGTTCACCGCGCTGGCCCAGCGCGCCGGCAGCAGCGCATTGACGAGGCCCGCGAGAAAATCCCTGCCCGGACGGGAAACGATATAGCTCGGCGAGCGCTGGATCATGGTGACCCCGGCGGCTTTCTCCGCCAGCGCGGGAATCATGGTGACCGCGGTGGCGCCGCTGCCGATGACCGCCATGCGCTTGCCGGTGAAATCGAGCCCTTCGGGCCAGTGCTGGGGATGCGCCACCGTGCCGGTGAAGTTGTCGAGACCGGGCAACTCCGGCGTATAGCCTTCGTCGTAGCGGAAATAGCCGCAGCACATGAACAGGAATCGCGCCTGCATCCGCGACTCGCGGCCTTCGGCGTCCACCAGGGTGGCGGTCCAGCTTGCGCTTGCGCTGTCCCAGGCGCATGACAGGACCTTGCAGCCGAAGCGGATGCGCTCGCGGATGCCGAACTCGTCCACGGTCTCCCGCAGGTAATCGCGGATGTGTTCGGCTTCGGAGATGATTTTGGGATTGGTCCAGGGCTTGAACCGGAAGCCGAAGGTGTACATGTCGCTGTCCGAGCGAATCCCCGGAAAGCGGAACAGGTCCCAGGTGCCGCCGATGTCTTCCCGGGCTTCCAGAATCGAAAACCGCTTGCCGGGGCACTCTCTGCTCAGGTGGCAGGCCGCGCTGATGCCGGAGATTCCGGCGCCGACAATGAGGACATCGAGCAAGGGAGAATGAGGCGCAGCCGCGTTCATGGGCAATCCCCGATCCAATCGAGTGGGGCATGATAGCAGAAGCGCGCGAGGATCATTTCCTCCTTCTTCGATTGCCAGCCGTTCGGGGGTCCCGGTGTCGTCAATGAATCAGGCAGTGGTTGAAAACAACAGGGATACGTCCGTCAGCGACGACATCTTCCGGTCCAGGGTAAGTACTTCCACGCCCGCCGTCCCGTAATCCAGGGCAATCAGGCGGTCGAACAATCCTGGTCCTCCGGTAACGGCGAGCGCATCCAGTACCGGCTTGCCGTGCAACGGCGCCACCAGACCACTTTGCATCACCTGGGAAAGGGCCGTTCTGGCCTCCTTCTTGCCAACCCCGTAATGGTGTCGCACGGCGACATAGGCTTCTCCAATAACCTGATTCGAAGCCAGAATTTCCACATTCTCGGACTCTACCAGGCTTCGCAGTTCGGCCACACAGCGCTGGAACTCTTTTTCCGGTTCCGCCACGAGCAGCCGGACCAGAATCGACGTGTCAATCCCGCAGCGTCGACGCACCGGCCCGCTCCCGGACCTGCTCCAGGTCGAACGTGCCCCGGCCCCGTTTCAGCTTGTCGCGCAGCCCCCCGAGCATCGATTCATCCACCCGCACAGGCCGCAACATATAGCCGTCGCTCCCTTCCCGCAGTTCCAGCCGATCCCCCGGACTGACACCCAGCGCATCCAGCACCCGAGCTGGAAACGTCACCTGTCTCTTTGCCGTTATCTTCACTAGCATCATTATTTCCTTACCAAAAAATCAAAAATGTAAGGCAATGCCGACAAGCATAAGCCCACTCTCACTTGAAGTCCAGCATTAGGAGCCTGCGCCGCAATACATTCCGCCCACCGGCGTGGTCGATTACCTGAACGTGGTCGCCGACATTCCGATCGAGGAAGACGTCTGGATACAGGGCTCGGAAATCTCCCCCGGCGATTACGCGGTCTTGCATCACGTCATTACCCGCGTCGTGCAGCCTGAAGTCGCCGCGGAAACCGTGCGTCCGGACGAGGGCGACGATGAATTCGCCGGCCTCGAAGACAGCGACGTGCCGATGGCGGGGCTGACCGGCTATGTGCCGGGCCGGCCGCCGGTGCTTGAGCCCAATCGCGGCGGCATGCTGCGGGCCGGCTCGAAAGTCGCCTTCCAGTTGCATTACACGACCTCCGGCCGCGAGGTGTTCGACCAGGCTCAACCTTCACAATCGCGGGCGGCTGATCATTCAGCCGCCCGCGTTTCGTTTGCTTCTCTGAATTGCAATTTTCACTAAATCTGCTATTTTCATTTAATTATGAAAACGTTAGAAATAGTGAAAAATTCTGTGGGCGCGGCTCGCGACCTGCTAGGCGGGGTACCGCACGTAACTATCGAGTCGGTCAAATGCGAACCAAATCCCGATTACCGATGCGATGCGGTGATTGGCTTTACTCACAAGAGCAAGGCCCTTGCGCTCGTCGTCGTAGTAAAGGCGAATGGGGCTCCGCGATTCGTTCGTTCCGCTGTCTTGCAACTCGAATCCGGCATGGCGCGTCTGAAGCGATCCGGCAAGGCGGACGCCAAGCCGCGTCTGATTCCGATGATTGTCAGCCCCTACCTTTCACCGGAATCTCGCGCCATTTGCGACGACCACAAATTCGCTTATCTCGATCTCTTTGGAAACGCGAAGCTCGCTTTTGACGCTGTATATGTCGAGCGTGCAGTAGCGCAGCGGCCTGTCTCGGAGACCCGTGCGCTTCGTTCGTTCTTCACCCCAAGGGCTGCGGCAATACTGCGTGTCTTGCTGCGAGACCTGGATCGGTCATGGCGAGTTGCGGATTTGGCGGCGCAGGCCAATGCGAGCTTCGGTCATGTGAGCAACGTTCGCAAGGCTCTGCTGGATCGCGAATGGCTGGAAGTCCGTGATGACGGCATCGCTCTCGTTCAGCCCGATGTCCTGCTCAAAACCTGGCGCGAGAACTATCGCAGCCCTGTTGGCAAGACCATCGAAGGATACACCCATCTCCACGGCAAGGAGCTTGAAGAACGATTGCGAGTGCGGCTCAATTCAAGCTCCGACCGCCCCCGTGCGATATACTCGCTGCACTCAGCGGCGCATTGGCTGGCGCCCTTCGGTCGAACCGCCACCCATTCGTTTTATGTTGACGAATCCGGTGCAGATGCCGTGAAAGAAGCGATTGAGCTTACGCACGCGGCGAGGGGTGCGAATGTGGTGCTGCAAGTACTTTCCGACGAGAGCCTGTTTGAAGACGCCAGCGAACCGGCGCCGGGCGTGTTTTGCACCAGCCCTATCGTGACTTACCTCGATCTCTGGAATGGAAATGAACGTGACCGGGAAGCAGCCGATCATCTGGCGGGCGAGTTCTTCTCATGGCTGAAATAGAACCGAAACTCGCCTCCGACTACGATGATCGCACGACCGCTGCTGTCAGATCGGTACTCGTTGAGATCGGCCAGATCCTTGGCGGTTATCGGGGCAAGTTCGCAGTAATCGGTGGCGCCGTTCCCTGGTTACTACTGAATCAATCCGAAATGCCACATGTCGGAACCATGGATGTGGATATCGGTCTTGACGCCGAATCTCTCGGGGACGGCGAGTACGCGCGCCTTGTCGAATCGCTTCTGGTTATTACCGACTTCGCGGTTCAGGGTGCAGACGGCGCCGACCTCGCGTTGCGGTTTTATCAACTGGTCGCCATCGATGGTGAAATGCCCGGGGGTGGGGTCAATAACGTTCGAATCGCCGTGGCGTCCATTCCCGCATTGCTCGCCATGAAAGGCTACGCAATCGCGAATCGGCTCAAGCAAAAAGACGCCTACGACATTTATCACAGCATCCGAAACTTCCCCGGAGGCATTGGGCTCTTGGCCGAAGCTACGAGACCATTACTCGAGGTCGAGACAGCGAGGATTGGTTATCTGCATATCTCCCAAAAGTTTCGAACCCCGGAAGATTTCGGGCCAATGAGCGTAAAGCGATTTGTCGACCGGCCCGAAATGCTTGCAGGCCGCACCGCCGAACAATGGCAGCAAGACGTGTTCGGACAAGTGCAAGCATGGCTCTCGGCGTTGGGGTTGACGTGATTCAAACCTGGCGTCAATTCGTCGTCTGGCGGGTGGAGTGATGCGCTTGCACCCAATTCTCTACCCACTGGGGAGATAATCTTTTTACTGTCTGAATTCTTTTCCCATTGGGGAAAGTATTCCGCTTTTTGTATTCGCTACCCAATGGGTAGCGAATTGCGAACGCAGTGAATTTAGTACCCAATGGGTACTGAATCAACGCGTCAATGCATTAACGATAACGCAACGGCTTGTTCCCCAGACTCATCACGCCGCCAGGAAGCCTTCGAGGCGGCTGCGGATGATCTGATCGGCCTGGTTCATGATGCGGTCGATGAGTTCCTTGACCGTGGGGATGTCGTGGATGAGGCCGGCGACCATGCCGCAGGACCAGGCGCCGGCGTCCATTTCGCCTTCGAGCATGACGCGCGGATAAACGCCGACGACTTCTTCCATGATGTCCTCGAAGCTGATCTCCTGGCCGAGTTCCTTTTCCTTCTCCAGCAGTTTTTCCACCGCGGCGTTGGTCAGCACGCGTTCGGTATTGCGCAGTGGGCGCATGATCAACCGGGTCTGCAGCTCGTCGGCTTCGACCAGGGCCTGTTTGACGTTCTCGTGAATCGGCGCTTCCTGGGTCGCCATGAAGCGGGTGCCCATGTTCATGCCGTCGGCGCCCATGGCGAGGGAGGCGACCAGGGAGCGGCCATCGGCCTGGCCGCCCGAGGAGACGAAGGGGATTTCCAGTTCGTCCGCGGCGCGCGGCAGCAGGATCATGTTGGGGATGTCGTCCTCGCCGGGGTGGCCGCCGCATTCGAAGCCGTCGATGCTGGCGGCGTCGCAGCCGATGCGCTGGGCCTTGAGCGCGTGCCGCACGGAGGTGCATTTGTGGATCACCTTGACGCCGGCGTCTTTCAGGTACGGCAGCACCTGCTGGGGATTGTTGCCGGCCGTTTCGACGATCTTCACGCCGCTGTCGATGATGACCTTGACGATGGCCGGATAGTCGACCGATCTGACAGTGGGCAGAAAGGTCAGATTGACGCCGATAGGCTTGTCGGTCATGTCCTGGGCCTTGGCGATCTCGTTGGCGAGGTCGGCCGGCGTTTTCTGCGTCAGCGCGGTAATGATGCCGAGGCCGCCGGCCTCGGAAACCGCAGCCGCGAGTTCGGCGAAACCGACGTAATGCATGCCGCCCTGGATGATGGGATGCTCGATTCCGAGCATTTCGGTGATTCGTGTCTTCATGTTCCTATCTCAACGCGTCACAAGCCGGGCCGAATGCTCTCATTCCGAGCCGCCGTTGTCATCTCCGGTGATCGAATTGGCGGGTACCGATAAATCGGAGGACAAATACGAGTTGCGGAGCGCCAATCAACCCATCTGGCCGACGGATTCGGGTTCTGCCGGAAGGGCGGCCGATGACATGGGCGCCCGGCTGAACTTGTTCGACGCGCTGGTTGCCTTTACCAGCAAGCGCAGCAACTCTTCCTGTTCGACCTCGGTCAATC
Source organism: Pseudomonadales bacterium (assembly GCA_022827425.1). Taxonomy (GTDB): domain Bacteria; phylum Pseudomonadota; class Gammaproteobacteria; order Pseudomonadales; family Pseudohongiellaceae; genus UBA9145. The sequence continues at coordinate 45,124 of JAJDSZ010000031.1, forward strand.
CGCGCATGATGTCATCCTGCACGACCCAAACGACGGATATCGCGTTCTCGTAAACCTTCCGACCGTCATCGGTAATCACTATCAGATTTCTGCGCCGATCGTATTTTTGGTAGATACGGCGAACAAATCCCTTTTTTTCCAGCCTGTCGATCACTCCGCCCGTTGTGGCGCGGTCGCACGCGATATGTTGAGCGAGACTGGTCTGGTCGATTTCGGGAAATTCCTCGACAACGCTCAGCGCCGCGAACTGTACTTGCGTCAGGTCAATATCCTGCTCCGAGATTCGCGACATGAATGCGCCGACAGAAATCTGGTGCAGTCGCCGAATGTAGTGACCAACCATTCTTGTGATTGGATTCATAGGTCTCCCTAAGGTTGATTTTGCAGACGAAAGTCGATTTCGAGCAGGCCGGCCGGAACACGGTTCAAGCCTATCCGCTCGGGGAGCATTCTTCAAGGACGGACGCATTGACTGGATGGTCGCGCCAGACCATTCCGGCCTTGCGCGCCGGGATCGCATGGTTGGGACTCTTGACGCGGCACGAGCGAATTCGAGATTGAAATACATTGACAGAATACAAAAAATATGCATACATACTATGATGAAAGCCGATTCGGAAAGTGCCGCGGGCATTCTTCCGACCGAATAATGAGGAGGATGGAGCGGTGAACGCGTATCAGTTTGGATTGATTGCATTGATGTTGCCGTCGCTGGCGGGCGCCAACGAATCGCAACTCGATGAAGCACTTGAAGCCATCGGCAAGCAGATGGTGACTGTACCGGGTGGCTCTTTCGACATGGGATGCACGCCGGAGCAGGAAAGTTGCGAGCCCGACGAGAGCCCGGTGCGCCAAGTAACGGTCGGCAGCTTTCAAATATCCAGTTTCGAAGTGACCCAGAAACTCTGGCAATCCGTGATGGGCGAGAATCCCAGCACTTTCGGCGATTGTCCGCAATGTCCCGTGGAAACCGTTAGCTGGGACGACATTCAGTTGTTTCTGGGCAAACTGAACGCTGGCGGAGAAAACTATCGGCTGCCGACCGAGGCGGAGTGGGAGTACGCCTTTCGGGGAGGCCCGCTCAGCGGGAATTATCAGTATGCCGGGTCCGACGATCCTGCGGACAGCGCCTGGTATTTCCGGAACAGCGGAAACAGGACGCATGTGGTGGGCCGCAAGACAGCCAATGAACTCGGCCTGTTCGACATGTCGGGCAATGTCCGCGAATGGGTGCAGGACTGTTATCGCAACAGCTACGCCGATGCGCCGGAAGACGGGCGCGCCGCGGGGAAAGGCGATTGTGTCGACCGCGTGATACGCGGCGGTTCCTGGTACGGCAAATCGAATTACCTGCGCGCGGCTAATCGGTTCTGGTATTCGGCGTACTTTCGCAACAACAACCTGGGATTCCGTCTCGCGCGCGATGCCGGGCAGTAGGCGGCTTGATCGGGGAAGCAAACGAGGAGAAGCGGATTGGAACTCGGATCCATAACCGAATTGCCCGCCGATTATCGCGCTGAAATGGCGGCGGCCGGCGTTACCCCGCTTTGGCCGATCTTGCGCGACAGCTTGCCGCGGGGTTTGCCGCGGGCGACTTGCGCGCCGACGCATTGGCGTTACGAAAAGCTGCGGCCGCTGTTGCTGCGGGCCGGCGAATTGACGCCCATCGAGCGCTCCGAAAGGAGAGTTCTGGTGCTTTCGGGAACCGGATATGGAGAAGCGGCCGCGCAAGCCACGCCTTCGATCTATCTGGGCATGCAATTGCTATTGCCGGGCGAGCGAGCGCCGTCTCACAGGCACACCCCATCCGCGGTGCGTCTGGCGGTTGAAGGCGCCGGGGCCGCAACTGTCGTGGAAGGGGAAAAGCTCCCGATGGAGCCTGGTGATCTGGTGCTGACGCCGAACGGCGAATGGCATGAACACGTACACGAGGGACAAGAGCCGGTTATCTGGCTGGACGCCCTCGACCTGCCTTTGCTGATCTACCTTGAAGCGTCTTATGCGGAGGAGGGGGGGACGGAAGCGCACCCGCGAATTACGGATCGAAGCGCGGTTGAATACTTCGCCAGCGGACTGCGGCCAAAGCGCCCGGCCGGCGTGACGGCGCCGAAAAATCCACTGCGGAGGTTTCCCTGGAGAAGAACCAGGGAAGCCTTGAGCGCCTTGATTCAGGCAAGCGGCAAGCCTTGCGCGGAAATGGAGTTCATCAATCCGGAAACCGGCGAAGGCGTACTGGCGACGCTCGGATTTTGTGCGCTGCTGATTCGCGCCGAGGGCAAATGCATGCCCCCCCGGTGCTCGTCGCCGGCGGCTTTTCACGTTGTGGAGGGGCGTGGCTGTTCGGAAATCAACGGCGAGAAAATTCGCTGGCAAGAAAAGGACACCTTTTGCGTTCCGGCATTCGCTTCGATCGCTCATGAGGCCGGCGAGGATTCCTACCTGATTCGGATCGACGAATCGCCTCTGCATCAGAAGCTTGGCATATACGAGGAGCGCGCGAATGTCTGAGTTGGTTTTTCCGCCCCTGCAATGCGGTCGTCTGGAAGTAAAGGGGGAAAGTCGGTTCTTTCCCGTGAACCGGATTTTTTGCGTTGGTCGCAATTATGCCGCCCATGCCGCGGAAATGGGCGTGGAAGTCGATCGCGAGGCGCCGTTTTATTTCACCAAGTCGCCATTGGCGTATCAGCCCTCTGGTTCTGTAGTTCAGTATCCGCCGGGTACGCAAAATTACCACTACGAGATGGAACTCGTGGCGCTCATTGGCGCGAATACGTTCAAATGTAGCGCCGAAAAAGCGCTCGATTCCGTTTACGGCTTCGCTTGCGGTCTCGACATGACCCGCAGGGATTTGCAACTGCGGGCGCGGGAAAAGGGCCGTCCCTGGGATCTCGGCAAGGACTTCGAAAGATCGGCCGTATTCGCTCCGGCAACGCGGGCGAAGGCCTTCGGAGCCATCGCCGGGCAGCGCATCAAGCTCGCGGTGAACGGCACGACCCGGCAGGACGCCAGCCTTTCCGATCTGATTTGGCGGGTCGATGAACTCATCGCCCACTTGTCCCGGTTTTACCGGTTGCAACCCGGCGATGCGATCATGACCGGCACGCCCGCGGGTGTCGGTCCGCTGATGCCCGGCGACAGGGTCGTCGGAACGATCGATGGGCTGGACCCTGTAGAAGTGGAAATCGCGAGCGTCGCATGATCGCCCTATACGGCTTTTTCCGCAGCTCCAGCACGCATAGATGCCGCATCGCGCTGCATCTCAAGGGTCTGGACTACGAGACAAAACCGGTCAACCTGCGCGCCCGCGACCACGAGGCGGAATCCTTCGCGCAACTGAATCCGCAGCAGAGCGTTCCCGTGCTGGTCGACGGCGACGTGGTCGTCGCGCAATCGCTCGCAATCGTCGAATGGCTCGAAGAGCGGTATCCCGAGCCGGCCCTGATGCCCGCAGACCCCGGCCTTCGCGCCGCCGTCAGATCGGCGTCGCAATTGTTCGCCTGCGAAATCCAGCCATTGCACAACTTGCGGGTATTGAACCGTTTGCGGTCGGAGCTCGATGCGTCCGAAGATCAAGTGCGGGATTGGGGCCGCCACTGGATACGTTCCGGTTTGTCCACATATGAGCGCCTGATCCGAAAACATGGCGCCAACCGAGAGTATTCATTCGGAGACACGCCAGGGATGGCCGATGCCTGTCTGGCGGCGCAGTTGTTCGCGGCGCAACGATTCGGGTTGGACGTCTTCGATTTTCCGCAAGTGGAGCGGATCGGCCGCAATTGCGCTTCGCATCCCGCTTTCCAGGCGGCGGAACCGGCGCGTCAGCCGGATGCGCCCGATCGGTCTTGAGGTGGCGGGGTCATGACGGTCTCCAGCAATGGAAAATCCCTGGAAACGCTTCCAGTGTTGATCGTCGGCGCCGGAATCGGCGGTCTCGCGGTCGCGCTGGCCTTGGCGCGGCATGGTTATCGCAGTCTGGTGCTGGAAAGAGCGCCCCAATTGAGCGAAGTCGGCGCGGGCATCCAGCTCGGACCCAACGCGTTCACTGTTTTCGATTACCTGGGCATCGGTTCCGAAGCTCGCGGCGTCGCCGTTTTTATCGACAGCCTGAAGCTCTGCGATGCCGTTTCCGGTGAAGCGGTCGTGGAAATCCCACTGCAAGAACAGTTCCGCCGCCGTTTCGGCAACCCATACGCTGTCCTGCACCGGGGTCAATTGCATGGCGTGTTGCTGAATGCCGCCCGCGGCAACAATCTGATCGAGATTCGACCGAACGCGGGTGTGCGCGACTACGAACAGGGAAGAGCTTCCGTCGTTGCCTTGCTGGAAAACGGCCAGGAGCAGGTGAAAGGCGCGGCGCTGGTGGGTTGCGACGGGCTCTGGTCGAACATCCGCCAACGTATCGTCGGCGACGGCGCACCGCGCGTGTCCGGTCATTCCACCTACAGAGCGGTTATTCCCAGGAAAGACATGCCGGCGGAACTGCAAACCAATGCGGCGACGCTATGGGCCGGACCGAAGTGCCATATCGTCCATTATCCGCTGTCGGACTGGAAACTGTTCAACCTGGTCGTTACCTACCACAACGAGGCGCCGGAGCCGGTGGCGGGCATTCCGGTCGAAGCCGGTGAAGTCCGGCGCGGTTTTCAAGCGGTGACGCCCAGTATCCGGCGCCTGATCGACCGCAGCGAAGACTGGAAATTGTGGGTTTTGTGCGACCGGGAACCGGCGGCGAACTGGTCCCAGGGCCGCGTGACGCTTGTCGGAGACGCCGCCCACGCCATGTTGCAGTACTTCGCGCAAGGCGCCTGCATGGCCCTGGAAGACGCCGTCTGTCTCGCGGACGCCGTGGCTCTGTCGGAAGGCGATTTCGATTTGGCTTTCGAAAATTATCAGGAAGCGCGCATATTGCGCACCGCCCGCGTACAGATTCAGTCGCGGGCGATCGGAGACTACATCTACCACCCGTCCGGAATCGCCGCCGATCTCCGCAATGCGGAAATGCGTTCGCGAACCGTCGAGGACTGGTACCGATCGCTGGATTGGCTGTATGGCCACAATCCTTCCCTATTCTCATCGGCGACGCCGGAGCGTGCGCCGAAAAATCACGAATTGAATTCCACCCGTATGCCGGACATTCCTTTTCGGTAGCGTGCGGAGCATTACAAAGTCGGAGGTACGAAATGAACATCAATCCCGCAGTTTGCCGCCGCATGAAAGGCGCGGCCGTATTGGGCAGGCTGAAACTCGCCGCGGCGCTTTGCGCCAGCCTTGTTTTCAGTCCGCTAACCCAGGTCCATGCTCAGGAATCCGCCGGGAACACATCACGGATCGAAAGCATATTCGTTACCGGGTCGAGAATATCGGTGCCCGGCAACCGCAACTCATCCCAGCCTCTAAGCGTAATCAGTACCGAGGCTTTTTCGGACTCGGGAGCCTTGCTGATTGCCGAAGCCCTGAATCAGTTGCCGCAACTTGGCAACTCGCTCGAAAGCGGCTCCAGCATCGTAGCCCTGAACAACGGTTTCGGCGCCGGAACACAGACCGTCAATCTGCGCAATCTGGGTTCGAATCGCACATTGGTGCTGGTCAACGGCCGGCGTCACGTGGGCGGAGACGTTGGCACTTCGGCGGTTGATCTGTCGATGATCCCGGCGGGTCTGATCGACCGTATAGATGTCGTCACCGGCGCCACTTCATCCGTCTACGGCTCCGATGCGGTTACCGGCGTGATCAATGTGATTCTGAAAGAGAACTACGAGGGCACGAGTTTCTCCGCCAGAGCCGGGGGAACGTCCGAAGGCGGCGGCGAGGAATATGCCTTCACGGCGACCCATGGCGGCGTCTTCGATTCCGGCGATTACATCGTCGGATTGGAGTATACGAAACAGGGCAAAATTCTGGGTAGGGATCGCGATTACGCCCTCCTCGACGGCAGCGCGGGGACGGGTCTGGCCGCCGTGGGCGCGGGATCGGGGATAAACCCCGGCGGACTGTATGTCTCCTCGGCGGGCGGCACCGGCGGTTTCGATTCATCGGGGAACTTCACGCAGCCCTTCGCCGAGCGATTTCAACGCATGCCCTGGCGTTCCCTGCAAAACGAGGTCGAAAGACTGGTGGTATCCGGCCGCGCCGGATTCAATATGAGCGACACGGTTTCCGCCTTTATCGAAGGCTCGCTTGCCGAAACCGAAGTCGTCGTCGATCTCGAGCCGCAGTTGGCGATCTTCAGCAATGCGGGATTCGCGTCCTCGGGAACGGCCGGCTTTCGCTTTCCCACGGCCACCGCCGCCGCGGTGCCTTCGGTGGGAGCGGACCTGCGGGCGGTGACCCGGCGGTTCCTGGAATTCGGACCACGGGCTTCGCAGATCGACCGCGGGCTGGCTCGCTTCGCCGTGGGCCTGGACGCCGATCTCGGTTTCGCCGAAGGTCACTTCAGTTACCAGTACGGCCGTATCGAAGCCGAGCAGACCGACTTCGACACCGTGGACAAGCTCGCACTGGTGAACGCGATCAACCCGGTGAATTGCGCGGCCACGCCGGGATGTTCGTTCGTAAACATTTACGGGCGCGGCACTATCGACCCTGCGTCGGAAAATTCGATCGCGAACGATCTGGTCAGCAATTCGGAGGGGGATCAGCATGTATATTCGGCCTGGATCAACGGCGACGCGCTGGAATTTTCGAGCGGTCCGGTGCGCTACGTTCTCGGCGTCGAATATCGCGACGAGTCGGCCGAGATCAATCCGCATCCGGCGCTGATCGCCGTGCCCGACCCCATTGGCGATTCCGGAAATCCGGTTGGTTTGCAGGGCACAAGAACCTTCTTCGGCCCGACCGCCGGCGAATACGACGTGCTCGAGGCCTACGGTGAATTGCAGGTGCCGCTCGGCGACGATTTCGACCTGGGCCTGTCCGCCCGCGCTTCCGACTACAGTACGGTTGGACAAGAGACGACCTGGGGCGCGAACGCGCAATGGCGGCTGAGTGAAACCTTCACCTTGCGCGCCAGCATCGGCGAGGCGACTCGGGCGCCGAATTTGCAGGAACTGTTTTCGCCGGACAGTTCGCGCACGTCGGAAATAGTCGATCCTTGCGACACCAGGACCGATGAAGGCGATCTTCGCTCGCAACCCGCCGGCTGTTCGGAGTTTGTCGATGCTTCGTTCAATCCGAGCAACCTGGAATCGAATGTAAGAGCGGTCGGCGGAGGCAACCCCAATCTGGAATCGGAGACCGCGGACACGGTTTCCCTCGGTGTGGTGGTACAGACGGACGAAGACCTTGTTTTCAGCATCGACTACTTCGACATCGATATGAAAAATGTGCTCGCTCCCGCTTTCGGAACGCAGGCCACCGTCGATAACTGCATTTCGACCGGGAAACCGTTTTTTTGCGAAAACGTGATCCGGGACCCAGCCACCGGATTCGTGACGACCGTAAGAAGCGAACAGGTCAATCTCGCTTCCGATTCGGTTGCCGGCATCGAATACGCCTTGCAAGGCAGCTTTGACGCCGGATCGGGACAGATTCTGGTCAATGGCATATACACGCGCTTGCTCGAACGCGACCGTCAGGTGAACGACACCAGTGCGATAGAAGATCTGGTCGGCAGGGTGGACAACGTAAAGGACAAGTTGAACTTCGGCGTCAGCTTCCGCGCCGACTCATTCGATCTGGGACTGATGTTTCGACACATCGGCGATGGAATACAGTCGATAAGCGCCGACCCCGACGTCGCATTGGGCAATGAGATAGATTCGATTACCTATCTGGATCTGTTCGCCAGTTACCGGGTGAACGACCGAGTGTTGCTTAGGGCGGGGGTCGAGAACGCGACGAACGAGGACGCGCCCATCGTCACCCCGCTATTCGAGGGGGTCGGCTCGGGCGGCGCGACCGCGCCGGGCCTGTATGACATTCGGGGGCGTTTCTTTTATACCGGACTCGAAGTCAATTTCTAGCGCCGACGCAACGCGCGAGCCGATGTTTGTCGCGCGGCCTGCCGCGCGACACACCGCCAGGCATTCAGGAGTGAGACAATCATGGGCGCGCAATCGGTATCGCTGCTGAATCTTTTCGTCATCGCGGGCACCATGATCGCGGTGACGATATTCGGGCACCTGCTCTCCGGCGGCATCAAGAACCGCAAGGATTTTTTCAACGCGGGCGGCGGCTTGCCATGGTGGGCCGTATCCACTTCCATCATTGCCACCGCTGTCAGCGCGGTGACGTTCATCTCCGTGCCGACTTCTGTTTTCCAGGCGGAAGGCAACCTGTTTTACATTCAGATTCTTTTCGGAATGATGCTCGGCAAGATTTTGACGGGACTTTTTTTCGCCGTTCCCTTCTACCGCGCCAGCGAATGCTCCACCGTCTATGAGTTTATCGCAACTCGCATCAATAGCCGCGTGGCCGGATTCTCCGTGATTCTCGGCCTGGTATTGACGAGTCTGAACACGGGCGTCCGGCTGCTGACCACGGCGCTCGTGCTCAGCGTGGTCACGGGTTACGGCTTGTTTGTGTCGAGTGTGCTGATCGTCGGCTTCGCCATCCTGTGGAGTTGGATGGCCGGATTGAAAACCGTAATCTGGACGGACTTTCTGTTGTTCGTGGTTTTCACGCTCGGCGCGATTTTCAGCATATTCTGGGTGGGCGGACAAGCCGGCATGTCGTTTGGTGAGGCCTTCCGCCATCTGGACGAAGCCGGCAAGCTCGCCATGTTCGATTTCTCCATCAATCCGGAACGCACCTATACCATCTGGGCCGGGCTGATCGGGATGTCTGCGGCCGCCCTGTCCCAGGCGGGAAGCCAGGCGGTGTTCCAGCGCGTCAAGGCCTGCCGCAGCGAGTCGGACGCCAAAAAAGCCTTTGTCGTTTCCGCGTTGCTGTATCTGACGCCGATCTGCATGCTCGCGGTGGGCCTTGCCTTGTCGCTGTTTTACGCACAACACCCGCTGCCGCAATCGGTCGTGGAGCAACTCGCGACCGAACCGGACCGTATTTTTCCCTATTTCATCGTCACCGAGTTGCCCGACGGCGTTTCGGGCGTTCTGATCGCGGCGATATTCGCCGCCGGCATATCCACCATCGACACCCACCTCACCGAGGTTTCCAACATCACCGTAACCGATATTTACGAGAAAAATTTCCGCGCGGGCGCAAGCGAGGCGCACTATCTGGTGGTGGCGCGAATGGCGGTTGTGCTGTGGGGCCTGTTTTATGTCGGAATGGCGATGTTCATGAGCCAGTTTCAAGGCGAAGGCCTTTTGAATCTGCTGTTGATGGCGCCCAACTTCGTGACCGGAATCATCCTGGGCACGATAGTCCTCGCTCTGCTTCGATGGGGCGAATGGACCTCCTATATCACGGGCGCTGCGATTGCGTTCGGAGCGACATTGCTGATGCAATACGCTGGCGTAAGTTTCTTCTTCTGGCCATTTGTTTCGGGGTTGTTGATGATTGGCGTCGTCAGGTTTTTCCCGCGCCGCTTGTCGACCGCGCAAGGTTGAAGTACAGCCTGCTCTTCAGCCGGATTGTTGCCTTGACTCGATTCCAAAACACCAGACAAGACTGCGAATTCGACGTGATCGTCGGCGGCGGGGGCGCCGCAGGTGTGGGCGCCGCGGTCGGCGCCAGTCTCGCCGGCGCGAAAACCCTGCTGGTCGAATCCGGCGGCAGCCTGGGAGGCGCCGCATCGCTTCGTGGCGTGATTACCTATTGTGGGGTATACACGTTCGAGGATCCGCCGAGGCAAGTCGTTCACGGCGTTATGCAAGAAGTTCTGAAACGGCTTGCGCGTCGCTCCGCCGTTACCGGGCCGCATCGGCATCGGGGCGTGTTCCTGGTTTTCGATCCGGAGGCGAACAAGCGGGTGCTTGACCAGATTTGCCTCGATGCGGGGGTAAACCTGAGTCTTCACAGTCGCGCGATTCGCGCCCACAAGGAGGGAGATCGTCTTGCCGGCATCGTGCTGGAGACCGCCGGGGAGTTTTCCGAAGTAACGGCGAATTCGTTCGTAGACGCCACGGGTGAGGCAAATTTGGCGCATCTGGCGGGAGCGTCCACCAGATACGGCAATGCCGGGAACCAGCTGAATCTCGGCAGTCTCGCCACCCGGTTCGGTGGAATCTCCGCGGAAGCAAGCGTGACAGCCGACGACATCGCGGCGGCCGTGGCGGAATCGCGCGAGCGGGGAATCGGACCGTTCAGCAAGGACAGGAGCGTCGTTTGCCGCTTGCCGTACAGCGCGGATTTGGTGATTTACGTTGCCAGTCACGACTATGACCCGCGGAACCGGTCGAGCATTACCGAGGCCGAATTGGCGGGACGCCGGCAGGCGGAAGCCTATCTTGAGGCGGTCAGGACGATTCCCGGCTGCGAGCGGGCGTATCTGGTCAGCACCGGCCCGGAATTCGGAACGCGGGAAAGCAGGCACTTGAATTGCGAGTATCGACTCACCTGGCGGGACGTCATGGACAGACGCGGCTTCGAGGACTGCATTGCGCTCGGCGCCTGGGGAGCGGAATGGCATGAGCGGGAGACTTTTGGCAGTGTGATGGAAGCGGCGCCGGGAAATGGTTTCTACCAGATCCCACTCGGCTGCCTGCGGAGTGTGGACACTTGCAATTTGCTGGCCGCCGGGAGGACAGCGGACGGCGACCGCAAGGCCGGCGCCGCCATACGGGTTCTCGGTACCGCCATCGCGACCGGACAGGCCGCGGGGGCGGCGGCATCGCAAATCGCCGACATCGGCGGGATAAGCGTGCCCGACCTGCAACGGGAATTGTTTGAGCAGGGGCAAACCGCTACGCCCGAACAACTCGCCGAAATGCGTGTGAAACCGCCTCAGGGAAGTGCCGCCGAATTCGATGGCGCAAGCCATTGAATTCGGGAGCAAAACAAAACCACGCTTTTGTTTTGCGATAACGAAAAACTCCATGGATGGAGTTTTTCAGAGAATACTTGGTTTCGGTTTTCGTTCTGCTTATGCGGGAAGGAACACTTCGCGTCGGCTGCGGATGATCTCATCAGCCTGGTCCTTGCTCCGCGTTTGATATTGAAGTGGGCTTGCGGCACTCTTGTTGCCGCTCTGACAAGACTAATCGACGGGGGACGGGCATGACGTATCGGGCGCCATTGAAGGAGATGCGGTTCATGCTGCGCGAGTTGGCCGGCGTCGATGAAGTCTGCGGCCGGGCGCCGTTCGAGGAAGCCAGCCCGGAACTCGTGCCCGCCATTCTGGAAGAGGCCGCGAAACTTGCCGAAAACGTGCTTGCCCCGCTGAACGGCGCCGGCGAGGCCGACCCGCCCAGAATTGTAGATGGGCAAGTGCGCGAAACCGCTGGATTCGCCGAGGCCTACCGGCAGTTCGCCGAAGGCGGCTGGGCCGCCTGTTCCGCCAATCCCCGTTTCGGCGGCATGGGTTTGCCCCACGCCATCAACAGCGCGGCTTCCGAAATGTGGGCGGCGGCCAATCTCAGCTTTTCCATCTGCCCCATCCTGAGCATGGCCGCCATCGAAACGCTCGAATCCCACGGCGACGCGGAACTGCAGCGGAAATACCTCGAGAACATGGTGAGCGGCCGCTGGACCGGCACCATGAATCTCACCGAACCCCAGGCTGGTTCCGACCTGGCGGCGGTTCGCACGAAGGCGGTGCCCGCGGGCGATCACTATCGAATTTTCGGACAGAAGATATACATCTCGTGGGGAGACCACGAAATGTCGGAAAACATCGTCCATCTCGTGCTCGCCCGAATCGAGGGAGCGCCCGAGGGCGTACAAGGCATCTCCCTGTTTCTGGTGCCGAAACATGTGCCCGGGGAGGGCGGCGCGCCCGGCGAACGCAACGATCTCGGCCCCATCGCGCTGGAAAAGAAAATGGGCATCCATGGCAGCGCCACTTGCGCCATGGTTTACGGCGGGGAAGGAAAGGGCGCCGCCGGCTGGCTGGTCGGGGAGGAGAACAGGGGTTTGTCCTACATGTTCACGATGATGAACAGCGCGAGATTGCATGTCGGCCTCGAAGGCGTCGGCCTGAGCGAGTTGGCCACGCAGAAAGCCGTCGCGTTCGCCGCCGAAAGAGTGCAGGGGAGACCGCTCGGCCGGCGCGACGGCGCCATCATTCAGCATCCGGACGTGCGCCGCATGATCATGTTCATGAAATCCATGACCGAAGCCGCCCGCGCCATCAGTTATACGGCCGCCGGCGCCCTGGACCGTTCGCTGACCGGCGACGCCGGCGCCAGAGCCAGATACGAACTCCTGATCCCGATCGCCAAGGGCTGGAATACCGAAGTCGCCCAGGACGTAGCGTCCTTGTGCATGCAGGTGCATGGCGGCATGGGTTACGTCGAGGAAACGGGCGCGGCGCAGATCGTCCGCGACGCCAGGATCATGACCATTTACGAGGGCACGACCACAATCCACGCGAACGACTTTATCGGCCGCAAGACGCAACGCGACGGCGGCGCGGAACTGTCGCGGCTGTTGCTGGAAGCCGGGGAAACCTGCGCCCTTGCCGCCAAGTCCGATCGGCTCGCCAACGCGGCGGGCTTCGTCGGCGAAAGCGTGTCGCAAGCGCAGGAATTGACGCAATGGCTACTGAAGGAGAGCGATGAGACCAGGGCCGCCGCGGCGGTCAATTTCCTCATGGGCTGCGGGACGCTGATCGGCGCCTGGCTGCTGCTGAAGTCGGCGCTGGCCGCGGAAGCGGCCATGGAGCAGGATCCTCATTTTCACCAGTCGCGCATTCGCATCTGCAATTTCTTCGCTGCCCAGGTGCTGCCCCGGGCCGGGGCGCATTTCAGCGCCGTGCGCCATGCCTCCCTGCCCGATCAATGGCTTGACGACATGGCGCTCGGCATCTGAAGGCGTTCATTTTGTATTGATGTGATAGTTGAAAGAGTCTGATACACCAGACTTCTCGTAGCTGGACAAGCGTCCGTAGACCGGCCACGAAATACGTGATATTTTTCGCTCTTGAGAGTTTGGGGATTAGTGAGGGGCCAAGAGACGGCTGGTACCTACGAATACAGTTGGTTTACCCTTGACAAGGAATTTTCGTAATGACGACCGATGATGACCACGCTCAGATTGTCAACTTGTCTTACTTCAGACGGGACCTTTACCTTTTGGTTGCCCTTTTCCTTTCAGACGAAAAGGTCGCGAGCATTGATAGCTATAGGGAGATATCTGAAATTGTTGTAGAATCTGAGGTTAATCATCTCTTGATTGGAATCGCAATTGCATCACGCCAATTGCTTGATACTAGGAGATTTTCCCTTAGCGATGATGTTTGCGGAGAGATCTGGGAGAGATTTAGCGATGATTGGGAAACAACCCCATCACAAACGCTTGGTTTTCGAAAGGCGTGCAATATAATTATTCACGCAGTTGAAATCCTTCCCTACGAAAACCCTGATCTCGGCTACTTCACTGGTAGTATTGTTATTCGCGGTAGAAGACAGGGAAGGACAAACAGGATTAATCGTGCAAACTTGGATTTTCGAAAATTTAGCGAATGTTGTATAGAATTAATTCAAGAATTCTCATAGGAGGTATCTATGGCAACGAACAGAACGGTTTACAAGTATCATTTCAAACTGGGAAACAGGATAGTCCATACCGGTATTACAAACGATCTTGATCGACGGGAAGCAGAGCATCAGCGGAAGTCGGGGTGGGGTAAGGGTCACATCACCCAAGTCGGTTTGCGCACAACCCCGGAAGCAGCCAAAAAATGGGAAGACGAGCAGCGACGAAATGGAAAGCCGACCGGCCCCTGAATTCCGTCATGATACTTACACGCGATTTATGGCATCACAATAGTCCTTGGATCAATCTCCCATGAATTTGACATGATGAGTCAGGCGGAGCGCGTACGGAGAAGAGTCGAGCATGCGTAAGAAACTATTCGTGTTCTTTAGTACAGTCATAATCGGGATCGCGATAGGTGTGATTCTGGGATATCTTCATATTGGCATCCGAACGGCCTCAAATCCACCAGCGGAGTGGATGAATGCCTGGACGGATTTTTGCTTGGAAAATATGGCGTTGAGCTCCGAAGATGAATCTTACTACGACGAAAGGATAATTGAATGTCTGACTGGCGCGTACGGTCATTATGAGGAAATGTTAAACAGTGGCCGGAGTCGCGATGAGGCCGCAGCCATGGCACTATTGTGGCTGCGAGTGTTCGTCGATCAATAAGCAACGATTGATGAAAGATATCGAAATCACGCGATAACTCGCCAATGGCATTATTTGATGAGTATTTGCATTGTTATGGATTTTCTATCTCTATCGTAAGATTCCGAAGAGACAGCTAACGGTTAGGAATTGACTGTTCTAGTTTGGCCGTGCGTTCGGGAAGAACTAGTAGCCGATGAATAAGTCCCTCAATAGTGTCCAAAATTGTAACTAATTCCTCCTTGGTTGGAGCCCAACCTCTGTGCGCCGCTGCGCTTCCTGCTTCGACAGTAGTTGTAAGAATTTGGTGCTCATGTTCGGAAATAGCTGATTCGCTTTTCAATTTCTCTAATCCTCTTGCGAAATTACCTTGATCTCCAACTATTAGAACTATTAGGCGATCGATCAATGTGCGTGATCCTGTGGTGGCCAGATATCTACAATTCATTTGCAATGCCTTATAAATCTCTTCAAACAGATCGCGTAGTATGCAATCTTCTATGTTTTCATGCCATATGGGGAGTGATCGGTATGTTACGGGTGGATAAATATTCTGTTTCCAAGCCAAGGCTTCTTCAGGTTGTTTTGTTCGTGGATTTATCTGAACAGTGAGGTCTGCTGAATAATTGGTGCGTTGTACAAATGCTAGATGTTCGCATCCGCAGCATTCAATAATTTTCATCTCTTGAGAAAAAGTTTCCTGATATTCATCATCGTGAGTAATCTTTTCAAATTCTCTGCGCACATAGTGACTTGTATCTCGTTTACATTCATTGCAATAGTACTTCTTAGTATCGGGTTCAGTCATTTGTATTACCTCAATTTTTTCAGTTCAAAATCTGGAATATGAATTGCGCATGTTAATTGGTCTTGAAATTTTTGATTGACAATTGGTGAGAAGAATTTCGGTTCAAGCCTGAACGTTAGGGTGGAATTTTCAGCTGGCGAATTCTATACAGGAAACAAACCTCTATCAATGTCTTCTCACAAAAAATTGGACCTAAGGTTGATCATATTCCAATATTGGCGAGCGAGACAATTATATCCTTTTGAAATTCGTCAATTTTTGAGTAAAACTTGCAGACTGAATATTGCATCCTAAAGTAGGGCAGTGCTTTGATCGTTTTCCGTTATCTCGCGCGACAGGTGTTGCAGGCGACCGCCGTGGTCGCTGTGATACTGCTTGCCGTGGCGGTGATTTCGCGCTTCATGCAATACCTGGGGGAGGCCGCGAGCGGGCAGAAGGCGGCGGACGCCCTGTTCCTGATCATGCTGTATCGCCTGCCGGAATTTCTGCTGGTTATCCTGCCGCTCGCCCTGTTGCTCGGTATTGTGCTGTCCTACGGCCGCATGTATGCGGAGAACGAGATGGTCAGCCTGATGGGCGCCGGCATCGGCCAGACCCGTCTCACGCGGATCACGCTCGGCATCGCGGCGGTGGCGATGGCGCTGATGGGCGTCTTGAGCCTCGGCGCGGCGCCCTGGGGCATGCGCCAGGCCGAAGCCATCGTGCAAGGCCAGGAAGATCTGACCGAACTCGACCTGATCGTGGCAGGCCAGTTCCGCAGTTTCAGCGACGGCGGCCGCGTCACCTGGACCGAAAGCACGAGTAACTCCGCGGCGGGCGGCCGCGAATTGCGGAACGTTTTCGTGGCGGTTTCCGGAGCGGGCGCCGCCTCCGGCGCCGCGCCGGTGATCGTCTTCGCCGAAAGCGCCAGGCCGATGATCGACGAGGCGACCGGCGCCCGCTTCATGCGCATGGAGAACGTCGCCCAGTACGACGGCGCACCGGGCAGCGCCGAGTTCAGCGTAGGCCGCTTCGACGCTCAATCGATCCTGTTGCCGCAGCCGGCGGAGTTCGAGGAAACGCTTGAGCAGTCGACGATCGCGACCCTGGATCTGATCGGTTCGGCCGACCCGGTTCACGCGGGAGAGCTGCAATGGCGGCTGTCGCTGATCGTGCTCGCCCCCGTGCTCGGCGTGCTCGCGGTGCCCATGAGCCGCGTACAGCCGCGCCAGGGCCGCTATATCAAGCTCGTGCCCGCTGCGTTCCTGTACGTGGTCTATTTCGCCTTGCTCGAATTCTGCCGCGACGCGGTGGAAGACGGCGGTTCGCCTTACGCGTTCTGGCTGGTGCACGCGGTTTTTCTGGCGCTGGCGCTGATCGCGATTCGCCAGGGACGAATGTCCCGGGGACAGCGCACATGACCGGGACGGCATACATGCAGCGCCTCGACCGGCTCGTGCGCAATTCGATGATCCTGG
>JAJDSZ010000017.1 GCA_022827425.1 Pseudomonadales bacterium
GTTGAACTCGGGCTGCGGACCGATGTTCGCGGTCGAGTAGCGCCAGGCGATTTCCAGCGTGCCGACGTTTTCCGCGTTGATCTGGTCGAGCGGCGAATAGCGCTGGGCGAGTTCGTTGCCGTGATGAGTCGGCCAGTCTCCCGCGGAGACGTCGGTCCCTGTCTGGCCCAGGGCCGCCGGAATCATGGTCAGGGTCCAGGCGCCCGCGGCGAAAGTCGAAATCAATCGCATTGCTCTCTTCATCCAGGATTCTCCGGATTTTGTCAAGGTATTGGCAGGGCCGAGGCAGCACGGAAGAATAAGCAATCTGCCATATGCACGCAAGGCGGTCGCGTATCGCCTTCAGCCAGGGGGGTGCCTGGCAGGGAGCACGTCGCGCAGCTTGTCGGCCGCATCGAGGACGGCTTCCTCGGTCATTTCCCAGCCCATGCAGGCGTCGGTTACCGACACGCCGTACTGCAGTTGCGACAGGTCCGCCGGAATATTCTGCCTTCCGGGGTGGATATTGCTTTCCAGCATGGCGCCGATGATCGACTCGTTGCCTTCGAGGATCTGGTGGGTGATGTCCTTCAGCACCAGGGGCTGCATCTCGGGATTCTTGCCGGAATTGGCGTGGCTGCAATCGATCATGATATTGCGGCTGACGCCGCCCTCGGCCAGGGCGATTTCACACTGGGCCACATGCACCGAATCGTAATTCGGCCCCCTGGAGCCGCCGCGCAGCACCACATGGGCGTTGGGATTGCCCCGGGTGGTGACCACGCTGACCTGCCCCTTGCCGTTGATGCCAAGGAAGCGGTGCGGCTTGAGCACCGACTGCATGGCGTTGACCGCCACCATCCAGCCGCCGTCGGTGCCGTTCTTGAATCCGATGGCCGAAGACAGGCCGGAGGACATTTCCCGGTGGGTCTGGGATTCGGTGGTGCGGGCGCCCACCGCCGACCAGCAGATCAGGTCCTGCAGGTACTGCGGCGAGATCGGGTCCAGCGCTTCGGTGGAAGTGGGCAGGCCGATGTCGACGATGTCCTGCAACAGCCGGCGGCCGATGCGCAGCCCTTCCTCCACCTTGAAGGAATCGTCGAGGTAAGGGTCGTTGATGAGCCCTTTCCAGCCGATGGAGGTGCGCGGCTTCTCGAAGTAGACCCGCATCACGAGATACAGCGTGTCGCTGACCTGGTCCGCCAGGGCTTTCAGCCGCCGGGCGTAATCGAGCGCCTGTCCGGTATCGTGCACCGAGCAGGGGCCGATGATCAGAAACAGCCGCGGGTCCTGCCGCCGCAAAATCGAGAACACCGTGTCCCGGGCGCGATTGACCGCTTCCGACTGGATGTCGCTCAGGGGCAGTTCGGCCTTGAGCTTGTCCGGCGTGATCAGCCGCTCATTGGACTCGATATTGAGATTTTCCGTGCGCACGAGCATGGGGTTTCACCCGAAGTCCGCGTAGAGAGGCGAAAGGGCGGCAATCATAGCAAATTGGCCACAGGCCACAAACAGCACCAGCGACTTTTATTATCCCCAAGGAGATTCTGCGACTACGCTTCGCTTCGCGCAGAATGACATGAGAGTTGGAGCGCCAAATGAGAATTGCCGAAACAGCACACTACACTTCCCGGTACAGTTTGCGGCCCTGGCGGTGGTATTCGCCGGCCATTTCCGCCATGCCCCGGCGGAGGGCTTCATCGTTGCTCGCGGCGCCCCGGGCGGCGGCGTAGTCGCGCACTTCCCGGGAGATTTTCATGGAGCAGAATTTCGGCCCGCACATGGAGCAGAAATGCGCCACCTTGCCGGATTCTTTGGGCAGGGTTTCGTCGTGGAATTCCCGGGCGGTGACCGGGTCGAGACCGAGATTGAACTGGTCTTCCCAGCGGAACTCGAACCGCGCCTTGGACAGGGCGTTGTCGCGCAGTTGCGCGGCCGGGTGGCCCTTGCCGAGATCGGCGGCGTGGGCGGCGATCCTGTAGGCGATCAGGCCGTCCTTCACGTCCTGCTTGTTGGGCAGGCCAAGGTGCTCCTTGGGGGTGACATAGCAGAGCATGGCGCAGCCGTACCAGCCGATCATGGCGGCGCCGATGCCCGAGGTGATGTGGTCGTATCCCGGCGCCACGTCGGTGGTCAGCGGACCGAGGGTGTAGAACGGGGCTTCGTCGCAGGCTTCGAGCTGCTTTTCCATGTTTTCCCGGATCAGGTGCATGGGCACGTGGCCGGGGCCCTCGATCATGGTCTGCACGTCGTGCTTCCAGGCGATCCGGGTGAGTTCGCCCAGGGTTTCGAGTTCGGCGAACTGGGCGGCGTCGTTGGCGTCGGCGATGGAGCCGGGGCGAAGGCCGTCGCCGAGCGAGAAGGACACATTGTAGGCTTTCATGATTTCGCAGATTTCCGCAAAACGGGTATAGAGGAAACTCTCCTGGTGATGCGCCAGGCACCACTTGGCCATGATGGAACCGCCCCGGGAGACGATGCCGGTGACCCGTTCCGCGGTAAGCGGCACATAGCGCAGCAGCACGCCGGCGTGGATCGTGAAATAGTCGACTCCCTGTTCCGCCTGTTCGATGAGGGTGTCCCGGTAGATTTCCCAGTTCAACTCCTCGGCCACGCCGCCCACTTTCTCCAGCGCCTGATAGATCGGCACCGTGCCGATGGGAACCATGGAGTTGCGAATGATCCATTCCCGGGTTTCGTGGATGTTCTTGCCGGTGGAAAGGTCCATGACGGTATCGGCGCCCCAGAGCGCGGCCCAGACGAGTTTCTCCACTTCCTCCTCGATGGAGGAAGTCACCGCGGAATTGCCGATATTGGCATTGACCTTCACCAGGAAGTTGCGACCGATAATCATCGGCTCGACTTCCGGGTGGTTGATATTGGCGGGAATTATGGCCCGGCCCCTGGCCACTTCGTCGCGCACGAACTCCGGGGTAATCTCCCGGGGGATCGCGGCGCCGAAGGATTCTCCGGCGTGGCGCGTCCCGTTTTGCCGGGGCAGTTGCTGCCGCGCCAGATTCTCGCGAACCGCGATGAACTCCATTTCCGGCGTGATGACGCCGCGGCGGGCGTAGTGCATCTGGGATACATTGGCCCCCGGCAGCGCCCGGCGCGGATTGCGGGTGGGCCCGAAACGCAGGTGCGCCGCATTCAGGCCGCTCTGGCGCGAACGGCCATAGGCGGAAGTCGGCGCTTCAAGCTCTTCGCTGTCGCCGCGCTCGGCGATCCATGGCGCGCATAGCGGCGGCAGGCCCCGGCGAAGGTCGATGTTGGCCTCCGGGTCGGTATAG
The DNA here is from genome assembly GCA_022827425.1 of Pseudomonadales bacterium. Classification (GTDB taxonomy): domain Bacteria; phylum Pseudomonadota; class Gammaproteobacteria; order Pseudomonadales; family Pseudohongiellaceae; genus UBA9145. Next base: position 3,270 of record JAJDSZ010000017.1, read on the forward strand.
GGGCCGGAAGTATCGTAGAGGCGCACCGGCGGATTGATTTCCTCGCCATTGCTGGTGGGGGTCGGCGTCAGGCTGACTTCGCGCATGGGAACGCGCAGGTCGGCGCGGTCGCTGGCAAGGTGGATCTTGCGGGAGTTGGGGAAGTACCGCCCGAGATCGGTATCCAGACCGGAAATCCGGTCCATGAACTGTAACTGTTCCGGGGTTGCGCTCATCTTGTCTCCTGAAAGGCGGCAGGCTGCACGGAGCCCGCAGACTCCAAGTGGACGGGATTCAACCCGGCTGCTTAGGTTATCATGCCCGCTCCCCGGTTTGAAAACGCCATCCCACCACTGGCCCACTACCACGGCAGGTTCCTACGATGACACGCATCCAGTCCATTCTCTTGCTTCCGGCATTGTGGCTCGCTTCCGTGCCGGCCCAGGCCGACGACCTATTCGAAATTCTGCAACTCGCGCTGGATAACGACCCCGTGCTGCAGCAGGCCGAGGCCAGCTACCGCGCCAACCGCGAGACCATGATCCAGACGCGCTCCCCGTTGTTGCCGAGCTTTGGGGCCATCGGCTCGACTTCGCGGCTTTCCAGCGGCCCCACTTCCGATATCTACGCCGAAGTCACCAATCCGATGACCGGCGAAACCATGCGGGTGCTGCGGCAGGAAGCCCACAGTTTCAGCAATGGCGTCAATAACCACAACTGGGGAGTCAGCCTCAACCAGAGCCTGCTCAACCTGTCCAACTGGTACAACTTCCAGAGCGCCCAGGCCACCGACCGCGCCGCATCGGTGAATCTGGCAGCCCAGGAGCAGGAGTTGATCATGCGCGTGGCGACTGCCTACTTCGATGTGCTGCGGGCGCTGGACACCCTGGAAGTGAATATCCAGGAAGAAGAGGCCGCCCAGCGCTCTTTCGAGCAGACCAGCCAGCGGGAAGAGGTGGGGCTGGTGGCGATCACCGACGTGTACGACGCCCAGGCCGCCTGGGACCTGGCGCGCAATACCACGATCCTGCAGGCGGATATCCTGCGGGCCCGCTACGAGGCGCTGGAGGCCATTACCGGCGAAGCGCATCCGGAAGTGGAAACCCTGCGCGACGATTTCCCCATCATCAATGTGGACGGCAGCCTGGAAGACTGGGAAGAGCAGGCCATGGACAACAGCCTGGCGCTGACCGCCGCCGAGTTCAATCTCGAAGCCACCCGCCGGGCACTGCAGGCGCGCAAGTCGGATCGTCTGCCCACCATCGATTTCGTCGGACAATTCGGCCACTTCGTAACCCAGCCCATCGTCAGCCAGGGCATCCAGATCGGCGGCGGCGCCAGCGACCGGACCCAGCTCGCCCTCAATCTGACGATTCCGATCTACAACGGCGGCGTCATGCGTTCGCGCCAGCGGGCGGCGGAATACAATGTCATGGCCGCCGAGGAATCACTCGAGTTGACCCGGCGGCAACTGACCCAGAGCATCCGCAACGCTTATCGCCGGGTAGCCACCGACGTGCTCGTCATCGCCCAGCGGCAGCAGTCGATCACTTCGGCCCAGAGTTCCCTGGAAGCCACCGAGCTCGGCGCTGAAGTCGGCACCCGCAATATCGTCGAGGTGCTGCGCGCCCGGGAAATCCTCTTCCGCGCCCTGCGCGCCTACGCCGATGCCCGCTACAACTACGTCATCGACAGCCTGCTTTTGAAACAGTCCGCGGGAATTCTTACGCCGCAGGATATTATTGAACTGAATGCCTGGTTGCAGGAGGATGAATAGCAAGCTTCCGAATGTTGGTACTACCATTTTCACCGTCATGTCCCGCATGGCGGCGGAGGTTGGGGCGATCAACCTGTCCCAGGGGTATCCGGATTTCGATTGTCCGGCGCGTTTGCGGGAACTTGTGGCCGAGCGGCTCAATGGGGGCTGCAACCAGTATCCGCCGATGGCCGGCGTGGTCGAGTTGCGCGAGCGGATCGCCGACAAGGTCGCGTTTCATTATGGCTGGCGGCCCGATGCGGAAAGCGAGGTTACCGTTACCTCGGGCGCTACCGAGGCATTGTTCGATGCGGTGCAGGCGGTGGTTCATCCGGGCGACGAAGTGCTGTTGCTTGACCCTGCCTACGATTCCTACGAGCCCGCCGTGGCCCTGGCCGGCGGCAAGGCGGTGCATCTGCCGCTGAGCCTGCCGGATTATGCCTTGGACTGGGAAAGGGTGGCCGCAAGCCTCACGCCCCGCACCCGGATGATCATCATCAACAGCCCCCATAATCCCTGCGGGGCGATACTTTGCAGCGAGGACCTCGACCGCCTTGCGGAACTCACTCGCGGGCGGGACATTTTTGTTTTGTCGGATGAAGTCTACGAGCACATGGTTTTCGATGGCCTCAGCCATGCCAGCGTTACCGGGCATGAAGAACTGCGGCAGCGCGGTTTCGCGGTGTTTTCCTTCGGCAAGACGTATCACGCCACAGGCTGGAAGCTCGCCTACTGCGTGGCGCCGCCGGCGCTGACGGCAGAGTTCCGCAAAGTGCACCAGTTCGTTACTTTCACCAGTTCCAGCTTTGTGCAGTACGCCATCGCCGACTTTCTGGCGGAGTGCCCGGAGCACGCCATCGAGCTGCCGCGTTTCTACCAGGGCAAGCGCGATCTGTTCTGCCGCCTGCTGGCGGATTCGCGCTTTCGCTTCACTCCGTCCCGGGGCACGTATTTCCAGCTTGCGGATTATTCGGCGATTTCCGATCTGGATGACCGGTCCTTCGCCAACTGGCTTACCCGAGAAGCCGGCGTGGCGGCGATTCCCCTGTCGCCTTTCTACCGCGAACCCCCGGGAACCCGGCAGGTCCGCTTCTGCTTCTGCAAGGAAGACGCCACCCTGGCGCGCGCGGCGGAAATCCTCCGCCAGTTGTGAGGCGGCAATCGTGTCTCCCGGCGATCCCGATTTCGACGCGCTTGCCGGGCGCATCCGGGAGTGGGGCGCCGAGCTTGGTTTCCAGCAGGTGGGCATCGCCGATATCGACCTGGCGAGCTACCAGGCCCATCTGGAATCCTGGCTTTCCCATCGTCATCACGGCGAAATGGCCTATATGGCGCGCAACCACGACAAGCGCTGCCACCCCGACCGGCTGCATCCCGGCGCCGCGCGCATCATCAGTGTGCGGATGGACTACGACCGGGTGGGGGACAATTCGCTGTCACCCATGGAGAAAGGCGAAACCGCCTATGTGGCGCGCTACGCCCGGGGGCGGGACTATCACAAGATGATGCGGCTGCGGCTGCAACGGTTGGCCGAGCGCATCGAGGAAGCGGTCGGCGGCCATTCCCACCGCGCTTTTGTCGACAGCGCCCCGGTGCTGGAACGCGCCATCGCCGAAAAGTCCGGGCTGGGCTGGATCGGCAAGAACACCATGTTGATCAACAAGGAGGCGGGCTCCTGGTTCTTTCTCGGCGAATTGTTCACCAATCTGCCGCTGCCCGTGGACGCGCCCACCGGCGCCCACTGCGGAAGCTGCCGCGCCTGCCTCGATATCTGCCCGACCCGGGCATTCACCGGCCCCAACAGCCTCGACGCGCGCAAGTGCATTTCCTATCTCACCATTGAATTGCGCGGATCGATACCGGAAGCCCTGCGCCGGCCCATGGGCAACCGCATCTTCGGCTGCGACGATTGCCAGCTTGTCTGCCCCTGGAACAAGTTCGCCCGCATCAGCGCCGAGCCGGATTTCGCGCCGCGGCACAATCTCGACGCCGCCGACCTGCGGGACCTGTTCGCCTGGAGCGAGCAGGAATTCCTCAGCCGCACCGCCGGCTCGGCAATCCGCCGCATTGGCCATGCGTGCTGGCTGCGCAATATCGCCGTGGCCCTGGGCAATGCGCCGCCGAGCGGGGAGACGCTTGCCGCGCTGCGCAGCCGCCTCGACCATGCTTCCGGCCTGGTCCGGGAACACGTTCGCTGGGCGCTGAAGCAGCAGCGGGACAAGGCAGGCCGGATTCCGCTCAGCAGCCGATGAATTGGCGTCGGTAGTATTGCAACTCGGCGACGGATTCGCGGATATCGGCGAGCGCCCGATGGGTGCCGGTCTTGCTGAAGCCGTGGAGGATTTCAGGCTTCCAGCGGCGGGCGAGTTCCTTTACGGTGCTCACATCGAGATTGCGGTAGTGGAACCAGGCTTCAAGCTCGGGCATGTAATGGGCGAGAAAGCGGCGGTCCTGACAGATGGTGTTGCCGCACATGGGCGAGGACTCGCGGCCGGTGTGGCGCCGGCAGAACGCCAGCGTGCGCCGTTCGGCCTCGGCTTCGTTGATCTGGCTATACTGCACGCGGTCCACAAGGCCGGAAGACCGGTGGTGGGTCTGGTTCCATTCATCCATGGCCTCAAGCAGGGAGTCGGGCTGGCGGATGGCAAGCTCGGGGCCTTCGGCGATGATTTCGAGATTCGCGTCGGTGATCAGGGTGGCGATTTCGAGAATTCGGTCGCTGCCGGGATCGAGACCGGTCATTTCCAGATCAATCCAGATCAGGTTGAGATTGCTGTCCATGATGGTCCGCCGATGAATCAACAGAGCATTGTAGCAGACCGGCCCGAACTGCCAGAGCAGAAATTGCCGTTTCGGCGGGCGCCGATCTGTCAGGCTCCGAAAAGCTTCAACCGGGAAGGCTTTCAGGTGACATTGACAATGGCCGACAAAGCGTAATAGAACCATGGATAAAGCGGTTCTGCGCGCCGGTCGAGCAGCAGTCCGGTTTCGGACCAGGGCGCAATCGAAGGAGCTTGAAGAGAAAATGAAAAGTGCAAATGACCCGTTGGCATCCCGCTTTGGCGGCGAGCCAGCGGAAATCGCCAGGGGGTTGATCGAGTATGCGAAGTCCGCCGAAGCGCTGTCGGCGGATCAGCCAAGGCTGATTGACGAATACCCGAAAAAGTGGGTTGGCGTATACCAGGGTAAAGTATCAGCGGGAGCCGACGACTTGCAGACTTTGATGAGCCTACTCGACGAACAGGGTATTCCGCCGGGCAATGCAATCATCCGATTTATCGAGCGGAACCAGCGCACGATGATTCTGTAACATGTTGCGGGGCAGATTCGGGGACACGTCGGGCCGACCCTATATTGAGGGTCATATTTTCTTGCCACGTCTGAATAGGAGAGGCAATGTTTCTTTCCTGTTCGACACTGGCGCCGATACTTCTTTGCTTATGCCGGTCGACGGACTGCGTGTGGGAATCGATTACGCAGACCTTGGAAACACGGAAGTGACCCTCGGGGTTGGCGGCCTGTCCGAAACGTTCATTGAACCCGCGTACCTCGCATTCTTGGGTGAAGGCGTGTTGTACGGTTACCAGATTGAGTTGAGAATTTGTCAGCCCACGGAAACGCTGAGAGAAGTCCCGTCTTTACTGGGCCGGGACATAATAGACAATTGGCGTGTGATTTATGACAAAACCAAGATGGAACTCTCAGCGGACATTGTGCTCGCGGATACCACTGTAGATCAAATTGGCCGTTAGATTCATGAGCAAGCGAATCAATGGGATTCCTATATTCCCTCCTCGAGTATTTGTCCGTGTTCCCGTAGCCAGGATCGCGCTTTGTCCATATTGGGAACTTGCGTGCTCACAATGTTCCAGAATCTCGGTGTGTGGTTGGGTTCCAGCAGGTGAGCGAGTTCATGGGCGATGACGTAATCGATCACGAAGATTGGCGCTTTGATCAAACGCCAGTTAAGGTTGATGTTGTTACTAATCGTGCATGACCCCCATCGATACTGAGTGTCCACGATGCGTGCCTGCCCAAAGGAAACGCCAAGTTCCTCAGCCTGTTTTGAAACGCGAGGTAGAATTCCCTCCTTTGCTCGCGCGATATACCAATCTCGCATTGCACCCTTCTTGCGAGACACGCGCGTAGCCGGAATCAGAAAATGCTGGTCAAGCCATATATGTTCCATTTCAGTGTCTATGATTTCTATACGATAACTCCGGCCAAGATATAGCACGGATTCACCATTAACGAGCTCTTTACCAGGTGGATGAGGGCGTCTCGTGTATTTTTGGCCATGCCGCATTTTTTCGTAGATCCAATGCCGCTTTGCTTCGACTATTCGCGCAATTACTTCGTCGGACGCATGATTCGGAGCAAGTACAACAACCTTTCTGTCACGCTCGATAGTGATTGTAACTTTCTTTCTTTTCGAAGATCTTTTTACAAAATAGAAAATATCCATCGCCGCTAGTCCGCAAAAAGAATAATGTCATTGTTCTTTTCTGCAATTTCCATAACTCGACTGATTATATGCTTACGGTGCTTGATGAGATTGACAACATTGGCAAACTCAGGTGCGAGTAAGATATTCTGAATCTCTGCTCTTAGCTTGTTGCGGGCAGGAATGCTCTCCCAGAATCCCACCAATCTCAACTCTCTCTTAATAACGAGGGTAATCTTTTGTGTCAAATCTACGAGATAGCTGATTTGATCTTCCTCGTCGATTTGATAGACAGCATGTTCCTCTGCCACTCTAGAAAAATCCGCGTCCGGTTTATCCACACCGAACAGCTCACGCTGAAACATTCGAAAAAATGGCATTTGCTTTTTTCGATGCAATCCGTACGTTGGCTCGTTGCTGGCATTTATGATCTGCGCTCGCAATTTCTCTAGCTCTTCGTAAATCTTGTTCCAGTTATCACGGAATTGCTCAAAGATGACAGCCAGGGCCTCGGCGAAGGAAGCACGTAAATCCGGATCATCGTTAAGATCCACGTCCAGGTGATGTCGGATCGCGTGCTCAATTTCAGCGGCTTTGGTTTTAGTCCGAAGGTGCTTGCTAACATCTTTTTCGAAATCCTCGTCCAAGATCGAGATTGGCGGGACTTTGACATCGATGCCTTGGGACTCAAGGTGGCCATCCGTGATTGCACGAAGTTTCGCCGGAATCCCCTTCATACTCAGCCGCTGGTCGCGAAAATGCTTTCCTGCAAGTACATTTATCTCGGAAAGCGCCTTATAGTCGTCCATGAACTCAAGGGCCTGGCGGGCCGGAAACAGCAGGTTGAGCGACTTGGTAAACCGCTTGAACGCCAGCATGAATTCAAAGCGCAGATCCTCATCGTAGAACACATCGTAAAAGGCGTCGTGGTCGTTCAAGTCTGTGAGACCGTGCTTCTGAAGCAGGGCCATCACGGCATCCCGGGCATCCTCCAGTTCCAGCAATTCCGCCTCGGGGAAACTCAGAGCATCGATGATCTCTTTCTGTTCAAACTCGTCATAAGTGTCGATCGCTTTCTTGAGGTGGTGGCCGATGCCGACATAGTCCACCACGAAGCCCTTGTCCTTGTATTTTCCGCTCACGCGATTCACACGGGCAATTGCCTGCAGAAGGTTATGGGCAACCACTACCTTATCGAGATACATCACCTGCTCGACCGGCGCATCGAAGCCGGTAAGCAACATGTTGTTGACGATGAGGATGCCCATGTCTCCATTGACGCCATCTTCTTCGCTACCGAACGACAGTTTAAAGCTCTTGATACTCGCCTGATGCCGTGTTGGGTCGGTGTACTTCTTGAGATGCGGCAAGTCGTTGTTGCGTTTTGAGATCACCACGTCCGTCTTCATCGCCTTGAGTCGATTCAAGTCCAGTTTGCCTGGGTTGGCCTGTTTCAGTTCCGCGAGCACCGCCGCGAGCGCCGCGTCCAGATGTTTCTTGTAGCGCACGGCCGCCTCGCGTGACGTTGCTACCACCTGCGCCTTGTAGCCGTTAGGGAAAACATGCGCGAGGTAATGTTTCACCATATCGCGGGCCTTGGCCTCGATGGTGGGCTCCGCCTCAAGATAGGCGTTCCGCGACCCATACCCGAGGATATCCAGACGCTGCTGGATGTTGTACTCGCTGAAAACGTCCTCAAACGCCGCGTCCATTCCTTTCTGATCAGAAACTTCCGCGTTGTGAGTACGACCTTCGTAGACGATCTCCAGCGTTACGCCGTCCTCGATGGACTGGCGCATCGTGTACTTGTCAATGTAGTCGCCGAACACCTGCTCGGTCTTTTCGATCGGTGTTCCCGTGTAACCAATCTTTGCGGCGTTGGGGATGCCCTTGTCGAAATTGGCCCCCAGCAGCTTGTACTGGGAACGGTGGGCCTCGTCGGTCATGACGAGGATGTTGGGACTGGCATTCAACTCTGGAAAAGTCTCGGTCAGGTCCGCCTCGCGGAACTTGTGGATCATCGCCATCACCAGATCAGAGGTATCTGCCCTGAGCAGTTTCTTGAGTGCCCTAATACTGTCGGCCAGCTTTACCGTGAAGCCGATGCTCTGACTGGTCTCGGAAAGTTGTTGTTCCAATTGGGTGCGGTCGGTGATGAAGACGACCTTCCAGTTCGAAAGCTGCGCGTGTCGGTACATCTCCCGAACCATAAACATCATCGTGAGTGACTTGCCAGAGCCCTGAGTGTGCCAGATGATGCCGCTGCGCTCGCGGGGATTGCGGCCTTCGAGCAGCCGCTTCACTGCCAGCTTTACCGCGCGGAACTGTTGGTAGCGGCCGACGATCTTGATCGTCTGGCCCTTGTCATTCGTTGAGAACAACGTGAAGGTCCGAATCAGGTCGAGCAGGTTGCCCCGGTCGAGCATGCCGGCAACGAGACGCTGCTGATCGTTGGGGCTGCCTGAACCGTGGTCCAGCTCATTCACGGTTCGTGGATACGGGTCGGCCCAACGATAGAAGTACTTTTCCGTATGCGTGGTGATCGTGCCGAACTTTGCTTCCTGCCGACAGGTCGCCACGACGAACTGGTTGTAGTAGAAGAGCGATGGATTCCCCTCCCCTTTGACTCCGCGCTGTTCGCTGTAGCGCAGAAGTTGATCGATCGCCTCGGGAATCGCGTCCTTGACCTTGGGTGATTTGCACTCGATGACCACCACCGGCAAGCCGTTGAGAAACAGCACGATGTCGGGGACGATGTGGTGCTCGGTACCGCGGACGCGGACCTTGAACTGGCAGACTGCGATAAAGCGGTTGTTGTCGCGAGTGGCAAAATCTACGAAGCGGACCGTCGGACTCTTCTCGCCACTTTTGCGGTTCTCGCTAACGCTCGTGTTTTCTAACAGGAATTGGAACAGGTACTTGTTATTCTCCAGCAATCCAGTGCTTGGGGAGTTCTCGGTAAGTTGCTTGACTACATCCTCGACCTGATCGTCTTCGAGCCAAGGATTGATGTCCTTGAGTTGCTCGCGCAACACAGGCAGCATCACGACCTCGGTGAAGTTTTCTCGGTGTGAGTCCGCCGGAGTTTGCTTGTCCGTGAGGTCGATGATCTCCCAACCCAAGCCTGCAAGCTGTTTTAGCAGCGGCTTCTCGACGTGGTTACGCTCGTCCAGCTTGATGTGCTTTGGCGTTTTATCTGGGGAATTCATTCTGAATCTCTTTCATCGGGCTTTTCGCCATCGACAGTTCCAATAAACAGCAGTTTCTCCCGTGATTGGTCATCGGTGAAGCTAAGGTTCCAGCGCTTTTCTATGAATCTCAGTAACTGAATGCCTCGTTCGCGAATCTCATTGGGACCCCAATCCTTGTATTTGGAGACTTCGATTTCCGAGTGCGAGCCATCTGCATAACCGTTGCGGAGCTTTCTGCCTTCGCTGTCGATCTTTGGATTTTTCTTGTCGGCGAAGGCGTCGTTTTGCAGCGAAGAGTTAATCGCGGAAGAGAGGAGCAAAAGGTTTCCGAGGCTATTGCGGTATGCTTCTCGCTCACGTTTGCGAATACCTTTGAAAGCAGGCTTCCACGCTGCCGTTTCAGTTTGCGGATAGATGTGCTCTATAGAGATTTTGTCCTTCGGCGACTTTAGCAAATCTACCCAGTCAACTTTCTTCTGACGAGTGTTTGACAGGAGTCCCAACTCATATTCATAGAGGAAGTACCGTAAGCCGGACCAACCGTAATATCCTTGGCCGTAATCGAATTTCTTCTGAAGCAACAGGTGGAAGTCGTCGTGCGCAAAATGGCCTTCATCCGTGAACGTAAAGCTCATCCGTTCCCGCAGTCGCTCCTTAAGTTCCGCTAGACTCATGTCACCACAGTCAACCGCACGGACGGCGTTACTAAACTCAGAGCTGCGATAAGTCGAACGGGCTTGAGTTAACCGAAATACAACGAAGATAAACCGCTCAATCTCCTTGAAGATGCTCGCGCGTTGGTCAGGATCTCCACAATTTTTCAGGATTGCCATCAGCAGTGGGCGAAAATATGCCATCCCCAGCCGATTCAGGCGTTGAATCCAGTCTGTTTCTTTCTGCGTCAGATCACCAGACAGCTCGGGGAAATACGTGTAAAACCAGTAAACCGAAGATGCCTTGAGGCTATTGACATAGTCGCGAACCTCGCCCGGCTGTAGTTCCGCCACCATCATTGAGCGGCCGCTTTCGATCTCGTCAAAACCGTTCTCATCGTCCGCTTCCAAGTCCGCATCAGATTTCTGCTCCTCGGCTTCCTCCAGCTCCACAAGCTGAACTGTTTTCTGGTGGACACGTTGCGGCGTGAATTGCTCCTCAAGCAAAAACTTAATGTAATCTCGCCCTGTCTGCCGTGAGTACCTAAAATACATCATCCAGTGAGCCCGCAGAAATTCATCATCGTTCAGCGGCTTCGACTTGTTACGCCCCAGTTGGAAGTAAACCTCCTCCCAAGCACCATTGATTAGTTGCCGAAGATCCTTGCGTTCGTCCGGAGGCAGTTCTGCATCGGTATAGAGGGTCGTCAAATAGATTAATCGATTTTTGAGCAGTTCCAGATCAGACAACGTCTTGCCACGGTTATTCATGGTCTCGAAAGCAACGAACACGTCGAACTCGTCCTCTATGATGTATTCGTTGAACAAGAACCGTTTGGTCAGCGTACGGTACAGGTCTTGAAGCCCTTGAGTTCCTTTTTCCTTGTACCAAGCCCGAAGTTGCTCTTCAAAGTAACGCTTCCCATTACTTAGGTTGAGCGTATAAAACGTCTCGACCACGGTGCCACTGCCCTCCTCACCCAGAATCCGGTATCGCATGTACGGATCACTCCGGTTGCCATCGGCGTAGCCGAACTTGTAAGTGCGAAAGGCTTCCCCGGGCGGTTTCAGTTCGAACAAAAACTTGCGTTCAACAGCTGTGATGCTGAGCGTATTAGTAAGGTATATCGCGTCATCCACCTGACCCGCGTTTTCAGGCACGCTGCGAAGCAACTCGATGAAGGCTTGCAGAAACAGCGTAAAAGTCATCAGCCGCTGCTGGCCGTCGACAATGTGGTACAGCCTGTAGGAATGGTCATCAACCAGCCAGAACTCCTTGTCATCCTGCTGAACTTTGGTGGATGGAAACTCGTTCAGAGTCAGTACGCCGGTATAGTGGAAGCGATCGTCCGGCAGACTGATGAGATCCTCCCAAAAGGCGTCCAACTGCTCGCGTCCCCAAGCGTAACCGCGCTGGTAGTCGGGAATTCGGAACAGTTTCTGATTGAAGAGGCTATCGAGTGGTTTGGGTTGGTCCATTGCAATTCTCTTTGATTAGCTTGACGCGACTAATTCAAGCAAGGGCGTGACGCGGTACCCACGGGCGACGTGCTTGATGCCCCCCTCGACTCGAATGTCTTCGAGACAATCGAAGACCTTGTGTCGTTCGCGCGGTACCGGCGGCAGAACGACATGGTTGCGCTATTTGGGGAGAAAGGAGCTTACGTAAATGTGCGAGGCTGCACATGATTTTGTCCCTAGGTTCAGGCCAGAGGATTGCGTTTCACCAGGCCAGCTGGAGGTGTTTTCCAAGCTCCCTCTGGTGGTGCGTTATTGGAACCGATTCCTGCAAACAAACTCCCCCCGGTGGAATTGAGCTTCGGTCTGTTGACCAGTTTCTCTGGACAGATTTCTGCAAACGCGATTGCAACCTGAGGTTGGCCATGGAGATGAAAGACCTGACGGTGAAATGGCTTCTCGAAGGGCATGAAGAAAGAGCTTCCGCCAAACTGACCGTTATTCACTAAAAGAACGCCCTGATACATGTGATAGTGTAACGCCTCCGTCATCCTGTCGAACGTTCCGACATCTCGGTTGAGCGCACAGATAATGTAGAGATCACTTCGTAATCGAAGGTCGGCCGCGAGTGCCAGATCCGTCGCGTCATAGCACACCGACGCGGTGATGGTAAGCGGACGATTTCCACTGTTTGAACTCCACCTATACTCTACGAGCCATTGTGCAGGTCGAAAACCTACGGGAGTCGGGGTCAAAGATTGTTCATCGGCAGTGAGATAACGTTTGCCCTGTTCGACGACCCGCAACTGGAAACCATTGGATTTTGTCCATTCTGGTATAAGCCACTGGCAAGAGTTGATGAGAGGTGACCCTGTTAACCGCGGCTCGGCGTGATACACCATCCCAAAAAGAAGGATGCATCGATGCTTCCGAGCAAATGGCAACAAGAGCGGTCCAATGTCATCAGGATGCACGGCCAGTTCCGGAAAGACCAAGAGATCGATTGTCTGCTTGTCATCACGAACCATGTTTCGGTGCGTGTCTCGCAGTCGCCGCATCTGATTGACGCCTTCAAGTGCAGCCGCAAGATGTGCTCTGTGCCTGCGTCGAAACAAAGGATCACTATTGAGGTCAGGAGCATTAGCGTAGACAGTGTAATCGCTAAGGTCCGGGATCACCGTCTGGACAACGCCAATACGCAGTGGCCGCCCCCAAACAGTGGCATTAGTCGGTTGGTACAAAAGGGGAGCAGTCTGTTCCAAGAAAATCGTTCGGCTATGCGTCCCATACTGCGTTCTTAGTACATTCCTGCGGGACTCAATCGATTCCTTTATCTCAGTTGAACTGCGGTTGGAGAACAAAATACCAGACCCGGGCCACCGGAGAAGGTCGTAAAGTAAATTTTCTATAAATGATGAAATCGGAAGCCACGGTGGACCGAATGCGCTGCGTCCTTGGAACCCTGAGTATCTCTGTTGCTCCCAATGCGAAATGGAGCGAGCATAACGTGGCCCAGCGCGCTTAGCATTGGACGCCCCAGCAAAGAAATCGGTAGTCCCACGGATCGCGAATCGCAAGAGAGCGCCAATCTGGTAATGTCGGCGCTCTTCGGGCGTTTCACACCATTCGGGTGGCGTAAACAGGCGTACCCCAGTACTAATGGATCTGCAAATCTGGAACATGTTCGGGTCAATCCGTCCGAATTGGTCGCCTTTATCGTCAATATCGAGTTGACACTCGATCTGCCAAGGTGTAAGCGGCGTTTCGAAAGCTTCTTCAGGAAGCCCAAAAAGCCAACACGCAAAGTCCAGGAGATTTGGTTCGGTAAAGAATGGATTGAGTTTCAGGCTGGCAAGATCTGGCAAATAGGTGGCATTATCTGCGGTCGAACGCGGCAATAAACCCAGTCGCTCCGCCGTCTGAGTGAGTGCATTTCGCTTAGTAGGTTTCGCTACTTCCCACAACGCTGTGGCTGTACTCGGAGAGCGTAGCTCAACGCTGGACAGGAACTCTGACGAAACCCCTAGCTGTGCAATGCGGATAACCAATCCGTGAAGCGAGAAACCCGTCTGAGCAATAACGAGGAAACTTGATCGTTCATCCAACCCCACTGGTCGGTCGCCGCCGAGAAACTTCGCGAATCGCCGGTATAGTGCAAGTGGTTTTCCGCCTTTCGTTCCCAATTGGTTCACAGTCTCCGGAAACGCATCTCGCGCCGAAAGATAGAGGAATACCTGCTGCATGAGGTACCACGGCAGACGGAGGCTGCTTGATCGGCCACTCACGAACTGGTTAAAGATGTCTTGAGCTTCATTGAGCAGTCGCTCACGGTAGCGGTCCAAGCCACCACCCTGAATACCTTTTGGCAGACATTCGTCATCCGGCACCATCCCCGTTTCGGTGGCCCCAGCCCGAAACAGTTCGGCCAAGCAGTACAGCCGAATCTCACGGCGAGCTCCCTTGGAGCCATCGACCACCCACCCTGGCCGAAGTACTCGGAGGACTTCCTCCAGATACTGAGAATCCGGATACATATCGAGAGCCACACGAAGCAAGCGCACGTTTGCCGGGTTAGCCGTCCATTCCTCAATCAGCAATGCCGCGAAGAGTTTAGCTCGCTCGTCTAGCTGAGCCTTGGAAAGCACTAGGTTGAAATCGCTCTGTTCGTCGTCCGATTCGATATCGGTATTCAAAACTGCCTGTCTGGTGCCTTGATTATCGCCTTCCAGTATGGGGCGTAAAGAGCGATATGTTCGACGGAAACGGCCCGCTGCGAATCGGGCAGCCGTTTCGTCACGCATGTCAGACAAGCCAACCAGTAGCCCTGTTCTGCCGACTTCCTCGGGCTTGGTCTCAGTGGAGTACCTCTTCTGTGTGTGAAAGAAACCCTCAATAGCACCGATCAGTTCCGTGCCATGTAGCATGTCAAACACGCCGGATGTATCGCTCTGAATGCGTTGTGCAGCAGAGGATTGCGGCACAAGGAATCGTTGGTCGCGGCCTTCAATAGTTACGGTCGTCTTGGACTGTTCAATTACAAGCCCGGTGGCCGTCATATCAAGCTGGCTCTGTAACCAGGCAGAAACGGCATCACTAACTTCACTTTCTCTGAGGCTCGGGTCGGAACGAGGAATCTGCGCAACCAATCGGAAATCATCAACATAGTAGGTTGCATCCAGCAGCTTGATGCCTAGGCCCTCGTCGATGACGTGTCCCAACGCATCGCGGAGTCTCGCCTCAAAGTCCTGCATCACGACATTTGCGAAGAAACCTGATGCAACCAGCCCCTGCGGGAGCGCCACTTCCATGAAACCGTCAAGACTCTGCTCAAGGGAATGACGGGAGGCGCGCATTGTGTCTGCCCACCGCCAATCGAAGACGCGGCCTGCGAACTCGAAAAACCTTGGATCATCACCGTCTCGTTTGAGTTGCTCAATCTTTTGGCGGAGCAAGTTCGGCTGGACGCGGTCATAGAATTTCGACAGATCGCTCTGAACAATTGCCAACTCGAACTCAGACGCATCCGAGCCCAAGCTCTCTACTACAACTCGTGGGCGACGAAGAAACTTCCGGTAGTCTTGGAAATACTGACGATACAGCTTGGAACTACCCCAACGGTGCCGAAGCCTGCCGTCCTTCGCCTCATCGCAGAGGAGTCGGTGGCCGTACGCGAGGACACGTCTCCGATTCTCTTCTGAGTCGATCAACAACCGAGGATCACTCATCCTGGTTTCCATGCGGTCGGCCAGACAGAGCATGATGGCCGTCGCCACTACTTGATCTCGCAGTCCTACATGAGCCAGCGGACGGAGCTTCTTCCGGTAATCTAGGCTCGGTCGCGGAACTCGCGGAACCCAGTTTCCACTGTCATCGAAGAACCATCGTTGCGCCTTCGGAGCCGGAACCAGCTGCAGAGGTTCGGCCGTCCAAGTTTCATATGAATTGATTGCTTCCTGAATCTCTGCGAGAAAGGTGGGGATGCGCAGGGACTGATAGTCGATGCCGAGAGTATCGGCATACCAACTGTGCGTCCGCAAATAGGAAGAAGTCTTTTTCCACGCCTGCATGAGTACACATTCGAGGCGGAGATCATCCAGAGAAGGAGTCAGGAATTGCTTCATTCTCGGTACCTGAAGCGGAAACCCATCATACCGACTACCCCTCGCCTTGATTGAGCAACGCCGTCACGCGGCGGTTGCCCGTTAAAAGGTCTTGCATAAGGCCATTCTTCATAGATTTGAGTTTGCGGATTAGTTTTTCGTAGGTATTGAGGACCTCTCTCACAGCAGAAATGCGAACTGTAATTTCAGTCTGCTCATCCAAGTTCCTCGGGAACGCTGCGGGGATCGAACGAAGATTCGTTGGATTGATGTTCACTTGTTGAACCGCAGGCGTAGCTTGTCGGCGCATAGCAATCTGGGTCCGCTCCCAGTTCAGCCAGAAATTGAGCATCTCAGGTAACAGTTTTGCCGGATGCGGATTTAATCGGACGAGATATGACGCGAAGGTTGCTTTCTCGATCTGGCCTCGCCAGATGCCAGTTCGGCCGACATGCTCCCAGCTATTGGTTCGATTAAAAAGCACGTCACCATCCCTCAGCCACAATTGCTCCGGCACTGGGACATCAGTGAACTTGAGGTCAGATAACTGGGCTTCACCGTCAAGCAGATTGTTCATACGCAACACGGGAAATCCCGATTTACCGAGCGATGCCGAAACACCGTACTCCGCCGAAGGAATAAACGTTGCCAGGGACGCACTTTCCCACTCCACAGGGATTCGCCCGAGCGGGGAGCCCTTGAACTCGTGGGTCTGTTCGGAGCGGAGGTCGCCGTGCTCGTCGATACCGCGTGTGAGCAGGTCATGCATCAGGCCCATTCTGATGCGCTGCTGCTTTGCTAAGAGCGCCTCAGTTTGCTCAATCGCACGATCAAGCGTCGAAAGCACGTCGGAGATTTTAGATTGTTCACGCGAACTGAACTCAATGATCGAGAGGCTGCCGAAAATTTCTTTGTCAATATGAGGGATGCCGGACCCCGAAGTCTGCCCTTTTAAGTATGGCTCCCACTGTTTGAGTGCATAGAAGAAATAAGCGTCGTCAAAACGTCCAGCATGCGATGCGTGACTCATCGTTGACGCAAGAATGCCAGAACGGCCATAAAGTACCTCCCCAGCGTTGGACCCGTCCCAAAGCAGGATTGTGTCTCCATCCTCAACGCGAGTAGACCGAGGTGCCGCCTTGGCCAATCCACACTCTCCACCCATGCGCAGATACTCCGGTGTCAAGTATCGGTCGCCATCTGGTCCGTAGTATGGTTGCGCGGCGGGGGGCTTTCCCTTCTCAAGCGTGACAAAGGAGCGGAGCTTTACTACGGCTGGCGTACTCATTGGAGGTATCCCAATTCCGTAAGGAGGCCGCCTATCTTGGTATGTGTGGTCGCTCGATCATTCTCTAGCTTGTCGGCCGCAATGGCGTACTTCACCCATAGGTTCTCGACGGCTTCCACTAGCACCCGCTTCTCCACGTTGAGGTAGCGGTAGAGTTCGGCGCTGGCGATGTTGTAAATTTTTTTAAGGATAAGCTGGCGGGCATCGACATCGCTGATCTGTCCGCCGATCACCTCAAGCATTGCATCAGCTTGATCTAAGCGGGCGTTCAGCGCTTTCTTGTCCTTGTTGAGCGCGGTGATAGTCTTCTTATCGACTTTCTTTTGCGGATCCAGCCCTGCAAGACGGGCGTCGGCCTGCTCGACTAGCGACTGGGTTTCGGCCTTGTAGTCGTCAGCGCCGAGGCGCTTGAGTTCGAGCTTGAATTCCAATTCTGCTGCCTTTTCCTTTAGCATCGCCTTGGAGTCCTTGATGCGCTTCTCGATCGTCTTGATGACCCTGTCTTGGTCCGTGAGGTTCTTGAGTTCCATCTTGGCGGTATCGCCAGCGCTGTCCTTCAGGTCGTCAATGAGCGCCTTGAGCGCGTTGTTGATTGCGGTGGCAGTGACCTTCTTGCCCTCGTCAGGGTCGTAACCGCTTACCTCTTGGGCAGATTCGATGGCCTCGGCCAACTCGCCTTGGGCTTCGGTGATGATTGCCTCCAACACTTCAATAGCATCGGCCTCAACCTGGAAGTACTCGGCGATTAAGTATTCATCGGGGATGAGCGTGTGGTGCCAGCCGGTGGAGACGATAGTCTTGAGGTCGTAGCGGATTTGCTGCCACCAGTTGACGAAGACGCCGGCACTCTTAAACTCGTCGAGTACACCCAGCGGCACAAGCTTGGCTTTTAGGGTGGTGAGCAGTCCATAGCGGACATCCGGCATTTTCTTGCCGTCGCTTCCGGCACCTTGGAGTTGAGCAAAGTCATCCCTTGCCACAGCCCACCAGGATTCAAGCGCGTCGTGGTGCTGGGTTAGGGTACCAAGCAGGGCCGGATTGGTTTCGAGCGTGACCTTTATGGCGGGCTTGGCGTCGATGGATTCGCGAAAGGCCAGGTAGGCTGGACGCTCGGGCTCGAAGATTGAATCCGAGTTAACGCTGAACTTAGCGAAATCATCCGAAAGCGCAGCGACTTCCACCTCCGGGATTCCGCCGATGAGGTGTGCCTGGACATCCTCCGGCTCGGGGTCGGGCGTGTTGTCCACGTAGCGGCGGATGTTGAGGTTGTAGTCGTGGGTGACCACAATCTCGGATTTAGGCACGATACGCGAGTACTTGGGCAACTGGCGCTTTTGGGTGAAGACAAAATCAATCTTCTCGATGTCCTCGGGGCGAAGTCGATTCTGATTCTTGCCCTCCGCGTATTCCCGATCGGCGTTGATGAAGAGAACCTTGTCCTTTAGGGCATTGGGCTTGCTCTTGTTGCATACCAGCACGCAGGCGGGGATGCCCGTGCCATAGAAGAGTCCAGGCGGCAAGCTAATGATGGCCTCAATGCAATCGTCGTTGATAAATATCTCGCGGATGAGTTTTTCCTTGCCACCTCGGAACAGGACACCGTGCGGCATGACTGTCGCCATTCGGCCATTGGACTTGAGGCTGGCGAGCATGTGCTGCACGAACATCAGGTCCGCCTTTTTGCCGGTTTCCGGGCACCACTCGCGAAATCGGTTGGTGAACTTCATGTTTGCGCGGCTGTAATTTTGCGAGAACGGAGGATTGGCGAGTACACGGTCGAACTTTCTGATCTGCCCGTTGTCGAGGATGAGCGGGTCCTCCAGCGTGTCACCGTTCTCGATAGTGGATCGGGTGATGTTGTGAAGGATCATGTTCATGCGGCAGATCGACCAGACCGTGCCATTGGAGTCCTGACCGTAGAGAGCGAGATCGTCGGCGTTCTGACCCTGGTCCTCCACGTACTGGTGGGACTGAATGAGGAAGCCGCCAGAACCAACAGCAGGATCATAGATTGTGTTGCCGGCCTCTGGCCGCGTGAGCTGGACCAACAGTCGGACGACTTCCCCGGGGGTATAAAACTCACCGCCTTTCTTGCCGGCGCTGTCGGCGAAGAACTTGATGAGATATTCGTAGGCGGCACCGAGCAGGTCGGGGAACTCGAAGTTGTCGTTGACGAGGACGAATCCGGGTTGGCTGAAGTGGTCTAGCAGATCTTTCCACTTCTGATCCGGAATCTTGGTCTTGCCCTTCACCGCGTTGAAATTGATGTTGTTCTTCAGAACCCCTTCGAGCGCATCGTTTTCGTCTTCAATGGCCGCAATGGCCTTGTTAAGCATGTTTCCGATGTCGTGCTTGAGATCCTTCATGGCTGGCACGAGATCACCGTTCTCGTCTTGCCAAGTCTCGTGCCAACGGGCTCTTCTC
>JAJDSZ010000073.1 GCA_022827425.1 Pseudomonadales bacterium
GTCCCCCAGGGACGGAATCGGAATCCGGTAGTGATCGGGCAACTCCGGGGCCGGGGCCAGCAGGCCGGCGTGCAGGGCGTCGGTGAGGAAATCCTCCATGGACTCCCCCGTTCCGTCGCGAACCTTCCCGGTTAGCGAATGGATTCCGTCCCAGCTCAATACGCCGCCGTTCCTTTCCGCGGCCAGGGCCAGATCACGGTAAATCCAGTAGCGGCCGGAGGCGGCTTCCAGCCGGCCGGCATAGTATTCCCTCTTGTATGCCTCCCCGGCCGCCGCGGCCTCGTCCAGATGCGCCGCGTCGAACCGCCCGCCATTGGCCCGGATGACGCGGCTCGCCGCGACCGCGACACTGTTGATATGTTGCGGCCAGCCCTGGGACAACTCCGAGAGCCGGTTCACCCAGGGCGCCTCGGGCGTCGAATGGCGCCGGACAGCTTCGAGGCATTCTTCCATCAGCGCCGACTTCCCGGCGCCCGGAGCACCCTGGAAAACCATTGTGCCGCCGCCGACCCGGCCGTCATGGAGACTGCCCGCCGCCCTGCGAAAGACATCGAACTCCGCATCGCGCCCGCGGAAGAACGGCTCGCGGCCGACTTCGGAACGGTCGGTCTGGTCCAGCCAGATTTCCAGCGGCAGGGGATCGGCCGGCGGTGGCTTCGGAAAGGGTCTTGCGTTCATTCGGGTAATGTACCGCAGGCTTGGGATTCATGGTACTTGCCGTTTTGTCAAACGACAATTCCCATCATGGTTTTCGAAGGTCTCTCTTGCCTGCCTCTGTGGCTACAGCAATCTGGCGCGCTCGAGTTGCCGGATTTCTTCGCTGGTCAAACCCGCTTGCGCGAGAACTTCGCGGGCGTGTTCACCGGCTGCCGGCACATCGTGGCGGACGCCGAAGCGGCTGCCGCCCCATTCAATGGGCAAGGCCGGTAAACGGGTGCGCTCTCCGGCGCGCTCGCCGTCGCGCAGGGTGACCGGCAACAGGCCCTCGCCGGCCTGGAGATGGGGATCTTCGAACAAGTCCGAGGGCTTGTTGACCTCGGCGAAAGCCACGCCGGAGCGGGCAAGCCGCCCAAGCATCTCATCCCGGCCCATGTTGGCGAACATCCGCGCTATCGCGGGCAGCAGGCGCTCCCGCTGGCGGACCCGCTCATTGTTTTTCTCCAGCGACTCATCGGCGGCGAATTCCCGCAGTTCGAATTCCTCGCAGAAGCGGCGCCACTGGGTATCGCTCACCACGCCGACGAATACCTTGTCGCCTTCCCGGCATTCCAGGATATCGTAGATCGCCCAGGCCGAACTGCGAATCGACATGGGCAGCGCGGCCTCGCCGGTCACCGCCTGCTGGGCCATGTGCTGACCGACGAGAAAGGCGGTGGTTTCGAACAGCGAACCGGTGACGAGTTCGCCGCGGCCGCTGCCGCGGCGGCGTTCCAGGGCGGCAAGCACGCCGATCACGCCGAACATGCCGCCGGTGACATCGATGACCGAAGCCCCCGCCCGCATGGGACGGTCCGGCAGGCCGGTCATGTAGGCCAGCCCACCCATCATCTGGGTCACTTCGTCCAGGGCGGTGCGATCCTGGTAGGGGCCCGAGAGGAAGCCCTTGAGGGAACAGTAGATGAGCCGCGGGTTGGCGGCATGCATGGCTTCCCAGCCAAAACCGAGTGCGTCCATGGCGCCGGGGCGGAAATTCTCGATAAGCACATCGGCGCCGGCAATGAGCCGCTCGACGAGTTTGCGACCGCCGTCGCTCTTGAGATCGATGCAAATGCTTTTCTTGTTGCGGTTGTACATGGGGAAGTAGCCCGCGCCGGAACCGCCCAGGCGCCGGGTCTTGTCGCCGCCGGGGGGTTCGATCTTGATGACCTCGGCGCCAAGGTCCGCCAGAATCATCCCCGCGGCGGGCCCCATGACCATATGGGTGAATTCGATGACCTTGACGCCAGCCAGCGGCAGGGCGTCGTCGCCTCGTTGCATTTGCTTCAAACCGATCTCTCTTGTTTTATCCAGGCTGCGCCAATGGTATATTTGTCATGTTGTTATAACAATAGTTCATTTGGCCAGTTTACCGGAGCGGACAACCCGGGATTCATGAAACCGGACATTCTTATCAGCGAGGTGGGCCTGCGCGACGGCCTGCAGAATATCGCGGCGACCATGCCCACGGCGGACAAGCAGGCCTGGATCGCCGCGCAATACGCCGCGGGTTGCCGGGAAATGGAAGTGGGTTCCTTCGTTCCCCGCAAACTGCTGCCGCAACTGGCGGATACCGGCGAGATCGTGCGCTACGCCACCGGGCTCGAAGGGCTTTGCGTGGCGGTGCTCGCTCCCAATCCGCGGGGGCTCAGGGACGCCGTCGCCCATGGCGCCCACAAGGTGACCCTGCCATTCTCCATGAGCGAAACCCATTCGCTGAAAAACGTGAACCGGACCCACGCCCGGATGCTCGCCGAGATCAGGGCCTGCACCGAGTATCTCCAAGGCTTGCCGGCTGAAGCGCGGCCGCATTTTGAAGTCAGCCTTTCCACCGCTTTTGGCTGCACCCTGGAAGGCCCGGTGCCCGAAAGCCGGGTGCTTGCCATGGCCGAGGCCGTCACCGCCCTCGGCGTCGATGAAGTGAGCCTTTCCGACACCACGGGCTATGGCAATCCGCGGCAACTCAAGCGGCTCGTGCTGGGTATCCGGGAAGCTTGTGGCCGCGACAAGCTCCAGGGCGTGCATTTGCACAACACCCGGGGCCAGGGGCTGGCGAACGCCCTGATGGCGGTGGAACTCGGCCTCACCACCCTGGACAGTTCCCTGGGCGGCATCGGCGGCTGCCCCTTCGCCCCCGGAGCGAGCGGCAATATCGTCACCGAGGACCTGGTATTCCTGCTGGAATCCATGGGACTTTCCACCGGCATCGATCTGGCGGCGCTGATCGAAGTGCGGGAACTCGTGGCGGCGGCGCTGCCGGATGTGGAGTTGTTCGGATTCACCCCCGACGCCGGCATTCCCATGGGATACCGCGCGGCATGAATACCATCCCGGTCAGAAATCCCCGCACCGGCGGCATCGACGGCGAGATCGAGAACTGGGCGCCGGCGCAAATCGACGCCCTGGCGGATGAACTGCGACAGGCCCAGTCCGCATGGCGCGGCAAGGGGTTTGCCCACCGCCGTCAGGCGCTGCTGGACTGGCGCGAAGAAATCGAAAGACACGACGAGGCAATCACCGAAGCCCTCACCGCGGATACCGGCCGGCGGCGGATTTCCCGGCTGGAAGCGCTCAAACCCGTCAACCTGATCGATTACTGGCTGGAGCAGGCGCCGGCGATACTGGCGGAGGAAACGGGCCGCTCAAGCATGACGCCCACTGTGGACTGGCGCCATCTGAAAGCCCCCTATCCCCTGGTGGGCGTCATCAGCCCCTGGAATTTCCCGCTGGCGCTGGCTTCGCTGGACGCGATTCCCGCCCTGCTCGCCGGTTGCGCGGTGATCGTCAAGCCCAGTGAAGTCACTTCCCGCTTTGTGCGGCCCCTGGCGGAAAGCATTGCGGCTGTGCCGGACTTGCGGGCGGTGTTCCGGCTGATCACCGGGGATGGCAGCGCCGGCGCCGGCCTCGTGGACACAGCGGACGCCATCTGCTTTACCGGCAGCGTCGCCACCGGGCGCAAGGTGGCGGTGCGGGCGGCGCGGAACTTCATCCCGGCCTTTCTGGAACTCGGCGGCAAGGACCCGGCCATCGTCACCGCCGATGCCGATCTGGAAAATGCCGTGCGCGCCATCGCCCGCAGCGCATTCGGCGCCGCCGGCCAGGCCTGCCAGTCGCTGGAGCGGGCCTTTGTCGCCCGGGAAGTGTACGAAGCGTTCCTCGGGACGCTGGTGGCCGCCGCCGAAAACATCCGCCTGAATGAGGCCAGCCTGGATTCGGGAGACATCGGCCCACTGATCTTCGCCGGTCAGGCGGCAACGATCCGCCGCCATCTCGACGACGCCCTCGCCCGGGGCGCCCGGGTGCACTGCGGCGGCGCCATCGAACAGCATGGCGGCGGCGACTGGTGCCGCCCCACGGTGGTGAGCGAAGTCACCGGGGACATGCTCATCATGCGCGAGGAAACTTTTGGTCCGGTCATCACCGTGGCGCCATACGATTCCACCGGGGAAGCAATCGCCCTGGCCAACGATTCCGATTATGGCTTGTCCGCGGCGGTTTTCGCCGGTTCCCGAGCCGAGGCCGAAGCGATTGCGGAAAAGCTGGAAGTGGGGGGGATCAGCATCAACGACGCCAGCCTCACCGCCGGCGCCAACGATGTGGAAAAGAACTCTTTCCGCCTATCCGGCATGGGTGGGTCGCGCATGGGTCCGTCGGGAATGAGCCGCTTCCTGCGCAAGCGCGCCCTGCTCCACCAGACCGCGCCCGCCCCATCGATTCATGCGATGAGCGAAGAGAGTCAGTGACGCGCCAGCGCCCGCCGCACCTGTTGCTCGATATGCGCCATGGGCAAAACATCGCGGCCGCGGTTGAGGATGAAGTCGAGAAAGCGCTCGGCGATCAGGGACGGTTTTTTCGACTTGAGATTCACCACATACCAGTGGGACATGATGGGAAAGCCCTTCACCCGCAATTGCGCGAGGCCATCCTCCTCGGCGTCGGCGAGCACATAGGCCGAGAGAATGGCAATCCCCATGTCCGCCATCACCGCGTACTTGATGGCCTCGTTGCTCTCCACCACCATGGTCTTGGCCAGGCTGAGATTGTTTTCGCGGAGGTGTTTCCGGATCGTATTGTGCGTACCCGAGCCTTCCTCCCGCAGCAGGAATTTCTGCCCCCGCAAGTCTTCCCAGTCCAGCCGCCGGCGCCGGTTCAGGGGATTTCTCGTCGAGGCGATGACCGCCAGCGGATTGGGCAGGAACGGCCTGCTATGAATTTCCAGCTCGTCGGGCGGGTCTCCGAAAATGTACAGATCGTCCCGGTTGCCTTTGAGCCGCTCGATAATCTTGGCCCGGTTGCCCACCATGAAGGCCACGTCGATGTCGGGATATTTCTGGCAGAATGGTCCGAGAATCCGCGGCAGAAAGTACTGGGCGGTGGTGACCACGGCGATGCTCAGGGAACCGGCGGTGAGACCCTTGAGATGCTTGAGCCTGCCATCGAGACGGGACATCACTTCAAACAGCTCCCGGCCGCTTGCCGCCACCTCGCGCCCGGCCTCGGTGAGGAAAAGCCGCTTGCCGATCACTTCGTGCAGGGGCAGGCCCACGGCCTCGGCGAGTTTGCGGATCTGCACCGACACCGCCGAATGGCTCAGGTACAGCGCCTCGGCGGCCCGGGCGATACTCCCGGTCTCCGCCACCTTGAGGAAGATTTCGAGTTGCCGCAGGGTGCCGAGCTTTGCCAGGGCCCGGGTATTGGGTCCGATCTCCATCGGGTCACGTCTCCGTTATAGATATAACTATAAAAATAAACGAATATCGTAAATATTAAATACTATTATTCAGGTAAAGTCACCGCTAAAATCGCTTCCAACAATTTTCCATGACCTGAGAGGACACGAAAATGAGACCCCATGTTGAGCTGATTGACGAGGTGGACCTGCTGTGGCACCCGGCGGAATTACCCCATGCCAGCGGCGAAGCGCGTCAGCGCAACCTGTGTTATGACGAGGAAAACGGCGCCGCATCGCTGAAAGTGGAATTCCTTACCGACTGGCGGCGGGAAGGCGGCCTCCATGCCGCGCAGACCGAATGGTATGTGCTGGAGGGCGAAGTCGAAATCGGCGAAACCCGGCTCGGGGAAGGCGGTTACTGGTGCGCTCCCCAGGGCACCTGGACACCCGGGGTGAAAGCCGGAAAAGGCACGCAGATCCTGTTGTTCCGGGAATTCGGCGACTGGGGCTTCACTCCCGGCGGCCGTGACAAGGCCAATGGCGATCAAAAGGCGGAACTGGCGATCTGCGATTCCGGAGCCATGGAATGGTATGACGTGGTGGACCCCGAACACGGCAGCCCGATGAATTTCGAACGCGGCGGCACTCCCGTGCCGGGGCTTTTCATCAAGCTGCTGTACCGCAATCCGGTGACGGGTTTCTACACCCGCCTGATCAAGGCCAAACCGGGCTGGCGCGAGCATCCCCTGGCCCACCATCCGGTATTCGAGGAAGCCTATTGCCTCGACGGCTGGTTCGACTACAACTTCGGCACCATGACCAAAGGCCAGTACTTCTTCCGCCCCGCCGGCGTGCGCCACGGCGACTTCACCGCCGGCGAAAAGGACGGCTGCACCTGGATATTGCGCTGCGACGGCGATCTGGTGGACTGGTACACGGAAAACGCCAGCATCGAGATGAAGGGCGACCCGGTGAACTGGGGCGAGGGATTTCCCCTGTCGGAGCCGCCCGAACTGATTCAGCCGGTGCGCTCGCGCTCCATCGGGCCCTGGAAGAATCCCTACTATCAGTAGGGGTGGTTCGTGTCATTTTGCGTGCGGCAAAGCTTTCCCCCCTGTCATTCTGCACGGAGCGAAACTTTCCTCCTCGTCATTCTGCGCGGAGCGAAGCGGAGTCGCAGAATCTCATGCAGTACCCTCCCAGGGAGATTCTGCGACTGCGCGCAGAATGACGGGCAGGCAAAATGACAGCAGTTGAATCAAGGCAGGCTCCAGGGAGAGCAAACCCATGACAGACGCCCTCGGTTGGCGGGCCAAGTTCGGCGTGCTTGGCCCTTCCACCAATACCATCGTCCAGCCCGAATTCGACGCCATGCGGGTGCCCGGCGTCACCAATCATTACAGCCGCATCATCATCGAAAACGCCAATGCCGTTTCCGACGAGACCTTCATCGCCGGCACCATGATCATTTCCGAGAACACGCTCGACGCCGTCCGGGGCGTCATGACCTGTTCGCCGGACTATCTGGTCATGGGCATGTCGGCGGTCACTTTCTACGGCGGAGCCGAGGGGGCGCGGAAGTGGCGGGAAAACATCGAAAACGCCAGCGGACTGCGACTCAGCATCGGCTCCGAATCCTGCGCCGCGGCCATGAAAGCTTATGGCGGCATCCAGCGGATCGTCGTGATCTCCCCGTATTTCCCCGCGGCCAATCGCGAAGTCATGCGATTTTTCGCCGACTACGGCTACCAGACGGTTCGCGACCACTGCCTGCGCTGCCCGAGCTGGACCGCCATCGCCGAAGTGCGGGGCGGCACCCTGCGAAAGCTCGTGGCGGAACTCGACGGCGACGATGTGGATGCCTTCGTCCAGGTGGGCACCAACCTGTGCATGCTTGAGCTTGCCGCGGAACTCGAGGAGGAAATGCGAAAGCCCATCATCGCCATCAATGCCGCCACCTACTGGCACGCCCTGCGCCAGTATGGCATTGGCGATCAAATGAAGGGCTTCGGAGAATTACTGGAGAAACACTGAAAAGGACTTCTCAAGGCTGAACGATGTGAATCTGGTCCATTCCATTATCAGGATCCAAAGCCTCTTCCCCCGCTGGGAAGCCCTGTTCCGCCAGAATATACGCAATCACATCGGTGTACTCCTGAAACATCAGGGAACCGGGATTGTCCGCCGGCATGGTGCCCATGACGGACTCCCACAACCACAGCAGGGGCTGGTTGTTCCAGGAACGCAGGGTATCGCGGTAGAAACGCTGATCGTGGCAGGTTCGGCAGACGCTGTCGTAAACCGGCTTGCCGGCGTCGGCCTGGGCCTGGGTGAACACGCCGTCCTTGACGGTTTTCTGCTGCGCCAGCGACCATTGCGCGCCAAGCAGACACAACACCAGCATCCCAAACCCAAGCATCGTCTTCATTGCAAGCCTCCACTTCGGGCGCCCGGCCCCTGTCAGTAAACCCACGCCAGCGGCTGTCCAGACAGTCTCGAACCTTACCCCACAAGCCCCCCGGCTTGCAAGCTGCCGGCGCTGGCGCCTCCGGCGAAAAAATCTCTTCCGATTCTTTCTCTTTCCCCCGGGAAGTTTCCTAGGCTTTGGGTCCATTTCAATCGGAGGCCCGAACCATGCGACATTCACAGCAAGGCTTTACCCTGATCGAACTGATGATCGTGGTGGCTATCATCGGCATTCTGGCGTCGGTGGCGCTGCCGGCCTATCGCAACTACACCGACCGCGCCGAGTTCTCGGAGCTCGTGCTCGCGGTGACACCGCTCAAGACCGCGGTGGAGCTGGCCATCCAGACCCGGGGGCCAGGCACGCTGGAAGCCCTTGACGGCGGCGCCCTGGGTATTCCCGCCAATGTCGCCGCCAGCGCCTCGGTTCACGGCGCCAGCGTCAGCGATGGCGTCATCACCATGACCTGGCGCCAGGAAACGGGCTCGAATCTCACCGGCGTAACCTACACCCTGACTCCTGATGGCATTACCGCGCCGGTGAACTGGACCGAAGGCGGCACCTGCCTGAGCAACGGCCTGTGCTAGGCGCCGCCGCGGCATCCGCGGGGAAGGAAACGAGCCAGGCGCCGGTGGCGATGGCCGCCGGCCTTGGCGCGCCCCTGCTTGACCTCGACGCCCTGGATCCCCACCAGATCGAGCGCGGCCTTATCGACCGCAGGCTGACCCGGCAATACCAGGCGCTGCCCCTGCTGCGGCAGGGCGGCAAGCTGTTGCTCGCCCTGGCGGAGCCGGCCGCCATGGCCGCTGTCGATGAAATACGCTTCCATACCGGACTGCCGGTGCAGCCGGTGGTGGTGGAAGCCGCCAAGCTAAACCGGGCGCTGCAATTGCGGGACCGGGGCGAAAGCCTGCTGGACGAGGCAGGCCTGGAAGAGTTGCAAAGCGATGCCCCGCCTGGGGCGGAACCGGGCGCCGAGGCCGCCAATGTCGATGAAACGCCCATTGTGCGGCTGGTCAACCGGCTGCTGCTGGACGCCCTGCAGGCCGGCGCCTCGGATATTCATTTCGAGCCTTTCGAGACCAGTTGCCGGGTCCGCTTCCGCATCGACGGCATTCTCCATGAAATCACCCGCCCGCCGGTGCATATCGCCCGCCGCATCGCGTCAAGACTCAAGATCATGGCGCAGATGGACATTTCCGAGCGGCGCCTGCCCCAGGACGGCCGCATCCGCCTGCCGGCGGCGGATGGCGGCGGAGTCGATTTCCGTGTCAATACCCTGCCCACCCTGTGGGGGGAAAAGCTCGTGCTGCGGATTCTCGACGGCGGCGGAGCGCAAATGGACATCGACTCTCTTGGTCTGAGCGAGGCCCAACGCGAGCATTTCGAATCGGCCCTTGCGGCGAGCCAGGGAATGATCCTCGTCACCGGCCCCACGGGAAGCGGCAAGACCGTAACGCTCTACGCGGGCCTGCGCCTGCTCAATACGCCGGAGCGAAACATCGCCACGGCGGAAGACCCGGTGGAAATCAATCTCGAGGGCGTGAACCAGGTCGCCGTCAACAACCGCATCGGTCTGGATTTCGCAGCCTGCCTGCGGGCCTTTCTGCGACAGGACCCGGATGTGCTCATGGTGGGGGAAATCCGCGATCTGGAAACCGCCGCCATCGCCGTCAAGGCCGCCCAGACCGGCCATCTCGTGCTTTCCACCCTGCATACCAATAGCGCCGGGGAAACCCTGACCCGGCTCAGGAACATGGGAATTGCCCCATTCAATCTGGCGACCTCGGCGCGGCTCATCATTGCACAGCGGCTGGCGCGCAAACTCTGCGGCCATTGCCGCCAGCCCCTGCGCCTGCCCAGGGATGTCCTGCTCCGGGCGGGATTTCTCGAAACCGAAATCGACAGCCTGCAACTTCATGGCGCCCGGGGCTGCGAACATTGCAAGAGCGGCTACCGGGGCCGGGTCGGCATTTACGAGATGCTGCCGGTGGGCAACGAACTGGCCAAGGTCATCATGGGCGACGGCAATGCCCTGGATATCGCCGCCCGGGCCGAAGCCGAGGGCCATGAGGATCTGCGGCGGGCGGGGCTGGCAAAAGCCGCCGCCGGCCTCACCAGCCTGGACGAAGTCAATCGGGTGACCTGGACCCCGGGAGCCGGGCGGCAATGAAGACAAACGTGGACTTCATCTGGCGGGGATCCGACCGCCAGGGCAAGCCCGCCGAGGGCGAAATCAGCGAAGCCAGCCTCGCCCTGGCCAGGGCGAGGCTGCGGCGGCAGGGAATCCGACCGCAAACCGTGCGGCGCAAGCCAAAACCCCTGTTCAGCGGCCGCCAGCGGATCCGCCCCGGCGACATTGCGATTTTCACCCGGCAATTGGCGACCATGGTCAGATCGGCGATTCCCCTGGTGCAATCGCTCAATGTCATGGCCGGCAGCACCGGCAATGCCGCCATGGGAGAAATGATCCGCAAGCTGCGGGACGATGTGGCCGGCGGCCATGGCCTGGCCGACAGCCTGGCCCGGCGTCCGGAACAGTTCGATTCGCTCTATTGCAGCCTGGTGGCCGCGGGAGAAAGCTCGGGCACCCTGGAAACCATGCTCGACCGGCTCGCCGGCTATCGGGAAAAATCAGAGAAACTCAAGGCGAAGATTCGCAAGGCGTTGACCTATCCCATGGCGGTGGTTGTTGTCGCCATAGTGGTGACGGGACTGCTGCTGACCCGGGTCGTCCCCACCTTCGCCGAAACCTTTGCCGGCTTCGACGCTGAACTCCCCGGCTTCACGCTTTTCGTGCTGGGGCTTTCGGATCTGGCGCTGGCCCACTGGCATACCGCGGGCGCCATGGCAATGCTTGCCGCGGGATTGCTGGTCTACCTGCCGCGCCGTTCGCCAGGGCTTGCCGCCTTGCGCCAACGGGCGCTGCTGCGCCTGCCGGTTTTCGGCCCCCTGCTGCGCAATGCCGCCATTGCCCGCGTCGCCCGGACCCTGGCCACGCTGTTTCGCGCCGGCGCGCCGCTCACCGAGGCGCTGGAATCCGTCGCCGAGGCGGCGGGCAATGTGGTCTACGCAGATGCCGTGCGGGCCATTGGCGAGGAAGTCCGCAATGGCCAGTCCCTGGCCGGGGCGATTCGCGGGGCGCGCCTGTTCCCGCCCATGCTCGAGCAGCTCGTGGGCATCGGCGAGGAGTCCGGCGCCCTCGATGACATGCTCGACCGCTGCGCCATTTTCTTCGAGGAAGACGTGGAATCCCGCGTGGACCGCTTAACGGCCCTGCTTGAGCCCTTTATAATGGCGCTGCTTGGCCTCCTTGTTGGCGGGCTGATGGTTGCCATGTACCTGCCAATTTTCCGGCTCGGCTCGGTCCTTTGACTCTTGGCGGCCCATGACCTTGCAGCAGTTTCTCAGCGCTTCGCCCAGCCAGGCTTTTGTCGTGTTCCTGCTGTTCGGCTTGCTGGCCGGAAGCTTTCTCAATGTGGTGGTCTATCGGCTGCCCATCATGCTCAACCGGCAGTGGCAGATCGAGACGCGGCATTACCTGGGGCTGCTGCGCGATCCACACGACGCCGCCGGCAAGCCTTTCAACCTGCTGCGGCCGGCCTCGCATTGCCCACACTGCCAGTACCGGCTCAAGCCCTGGCAACTCATTCCGGTTTTCAGCTACCTGCTGCTGCGGGGCAAGTGCGCGAACTGCAAGGGTGTGATTCCCCTGCGCTATCCCCTGGTGGAATTGCTTTGCGGGGCGCTGGCCGGCCTGCTGGCGCTGTGGCACGGGGCCGGCTGGCTCAGCCTGGCGCTGACCGGGTTCAGCTATGCGCTGCTGGCCCTGGCGCTGATCGACTACGAAAACCAGTTGCTGCCGGACATACTGACCCTGCCCCTGCTCTGGCTCGGATTATTGATCCATGCCCTGTTTCCCGAGCTGCTGGAAACCAGCGCCACCGACGCCATCATCGGCGCCGCCGCCGGATATCTGCTGCTTGGCGGATTTCATTACGCCTACCATCTGCTCACCGGCAAGGAGGGCATGGCCCAGGGCGACTTCAAACTGCTTGCCGCCATCTGCGCCTGGCTGGGCTGGACCGCGCTGCCTTTCATCGTGCTGGTTTCCTCGATCACCGGTGCGATCTGGGGCATGGCGCTGGTGCTGATCCGGGGCCGCTCCTGGTCCCAGCCCCTGCCATTCGGTCCCTTTCTGGCGGCCGCGGGCTTTCTGGTAATGCTCGCGGGACCTGACCGCCTGGCGGGCCTGCTCAGCTGAGCGCATCCGGGGATGGCTTTCACGGTAGGACTCACCGGCGGCATCGGCAGCGGCAAAAGCACTATGGCGCGGATTTTCGCGCGGCTTGGCGTCGATGTGTTCGATGCCGATGCGGCGGCCCGGGAAGTCGTCGAGCCGCCGAGCACGGCGCTGGATGCGATCCGGGAG
This sequence comes from Pseudomonadales bacterium, assembly GCA_022827425.1. Lineage (GTDB taxonomy): Bacteria > Pseudomonadota > Gammaproteobacteria > Pseudomonadales > Pseudohongiellaceae > UBA9145. The sequence goes on from JAJDSZ010000073.1 coordinate 12,265, forward strand.
CGCCATGGGCCGGAAATCCTCACCGCCTCGGGCCTGCTCGACCGGCCCCGGCTGCGGCGCCTGGTCTTTGACGACAGCGTCGAGCGCAAATGGCTGGAAGACTTGCTGCATCCGCTCATTGGCGAGCGCCTTCGGCGGCAAATCGCCGGTTCGCGATCCGCCTACTGCATGCTGGTTTCGCCCCTGCTGCTGGAAACCAGCCAGCGGCGACTTGTTGATCGGGTGCTGGTGGTGGATGTCTCCCGAAACACCCAGTTGCAGCGCAGCCTGTTGCGCGACGGCGGCGATCGCGCCAGCATCGAGGCGATCATCGATGCCCAGATGCGCCGCGACCAGCGCCTCGCCGCCGCCGATGACATCATCGACAACGAAGCCGAAGAGGACACCCTGCCCGCCCGGGTGGAAAGCCTGCACCGGCGCTATCTGAAGCTGGCGAAATCCAATGAGTGAAGAACCGGATTCCATTGCCTGCCCGCACTGCGGCAAAAACGTCCCCTGGACCCGGGCAAGCCGGTACCGTCCTTTCTGCAGCGAGCGCTGCCAGCTTGTCGATCTGGGCGAATGGGCCGCGGAGAATTACCGCGTTCCCGGCGAAGCCGGCCCTTCGCCGGAAAAACCCGATTCCGAATCCCTGCAATAGCGTTAATCGCAGAAATTCCGTACTCCCGCCAGACCGAAAGCACCGTGGCTTCTGGCAAGCATGGCCTGGGATGGGTGCAGGCCGCCCAAGGCGAGTACCGGCAGGCTGACCTGGTCGGCCAGATGGCGAAATCCCCGCCAGCCGAGCAAATCCGCTGCCGTGTGTTTGCCGGTGGCCGCCACTGGCGAAAGCAGGGCGAAATCCACACCCAGCGCTTCCGCCCGGCACAGTTCCGCCAGGGAATGACAGGAAGCGCTGAACCATTGCCCGGCAGGAACCGGGCGCGCCTTCAGTTGCGCCAGTATCCGGCTGGAAGCATGGAAGCCGCAGCCGCCCCGCGCCGGGTCGTAATACTCAGGCGGATTATTGAACAGCAGTTGCGTGGCGCTTCCGGCGGCCAGGTCCAACGCCGCCTCGAACCAGCGCCGGTATTGTCCTGGCGGCAACTGGGGCTGGCGCAGTTGAATCAGTTCCCGGCCGCTTTCGATCTGCCTGCGCAGCAGTGCGAGAAAGTCCTCTTCGTCGGGCATTTGCGGCGTAATCGACAAGGCGGGGGGCAATTGCAGCAACCGCACGATCGGGGCGTTGGCAGCGGGAAAGTCGGCCTCGCGCAGGTCGTGCCGCTCCCGCCAGGCGATCTGCTGGCCTTCGCTGCCATGGGCCTCGCCGGACCAGCGGCTTACCAGATGCACATCAAGCAGGACGTGCTTGTCGCTGTAACGATGTTCCACCCGGCACAGGGGATGGCTGGCGAGCAGCCTGAGCCCGGTTTCTTCATGCAATTCCCGGTGCAGGGCCTGCAGGGGCGGCTCTCCCGCTTCTCGCTTGCCGCCGGGAAACTCCCACAGCCCGCCCTGGTGGCTGTCCTTCCTGCGCAGGGCGACCAGGGTCTGGTCCCGGTGATTGCGAACCACCGCCACCATGACATGAACCGGGGCGCCATTCATTGTCAATTCAGGTGATCTGTAGCGAGATAAAAAGCCGCTTTCGGGTTCACGTGCGGTAGTCCGCGTTGATTCGCACGTATTCGTGGCTCAGGTCTGAGGTCCACACGGTTTCCTCGCAGTCGCCACGGCCGAGGCGGATGTCGATTTCGATGTCGGTTCCGGCCATGGCAGCGAGTCCGGCTTCTTCCGAGTAGTTCTCGTGCGGCTCGCCGCCGGCTATAACGGGCACGCCGCCGAGGAGGATGCGCAGGCGTCCGAGATCGAGGTTCTCCACGCCGGCCCGGCCCACCGCGGCCAGAATCCGCCCCCAGTTCGGGTCCGATGCGAAGCAGGCGGTTTTCACCAGGGGCGACTCCGCCACGGCATAGGCCACTTGCAGGCATTCGCCGCTGTTCCCGCCTTCGCTGACCCGCACGGTGATGAATTTGCCGGCACCCTCGGCATCGCGGATGATGGCCTGGGCCAGATGCCGGAAAACCTGCCCCAATGCTTCGCGGAAACGGTTCCAGTTGACGCTGTCGCTTTCCATAGGCGTCGGGCCGGCGCCGGTGGCGCAGAATACGCAGGCGTCATTGGTGGAAGTGTCGCCGTCCACGGTGATGCGGTTGAAGCTGTGTTCAACCTGCTCGCGCAGCAGCGCATCCACCTGGTCGCGGCTCAGTTTCGCGTCAGTGAAGACGAAGGCGAGCATGGTGGCCAAGTCTGGGCGAATCATTCCCGCGCCCTTGGCAAAGCCTGCTATGCGCAGGCTTTTGCCGTTGACATCCAGTTCTGCCCAGGCGGATTTGGCTTTGGTGTCGGTGGTCAGAATGCCTCTTGCGGCATCGGGCCAGGACTCTGCGTCGAGCCGGGCCAGCAGTTGCGGCATGGCCTTGCCGATACTGTCCACCGGCAAGGCTTCACCGATGACGCCAGTGGAAAAGGGCAGCACCTGTTCCAGGGAAATGCCGCGGTGCTGCGCCAGGGCGCGGCAACAGGCAAGCGCCGCCCCGCGCCCGGCGCCGCCGGTTCCGGCATTGGCATTGCCGGCATTGATGAGCAGATAGCGCGGGCTGGCAATGTCTAGATGGCGGCGGGCGATTTCCACCGGGGCGGCGCAAAATGCGTTTCGGGTGAACACCGCGCAGGTCTCGCTGCCCTCGGCGAGTTCCACGGCAACCAGATCCAGCCGGTCGGGGTGGCGGATACCTGCCCGAACCCCCGCCAGTCTCACACCCGGAATGGCCGGGATAGGCCCCGGCTGCAGGCCGGGGTCAGCGGATGCGGCCACAACAGTTCTTGAATTTTTTGCCGGAACCGCAGGGGCAGGGCGCGTTGCGGCCCACCTTGGGCGCCTCGCGGACGAAAGGCTGGGGCTGCAATTGCGGTTGCGGCTGGGGCCGGAGCGGGGGCTGGCCGGATCCGGGAAGCTGCTGCGGCTGCCGCGCCGCGGGGGGAGCTTGCGCGGCGCCGCCGAGGGCGGATACGCTCTGGTGCTGGAAATTCATGCGCTCCCGCGCCGCCTGCTCCTGCCGCCGCCGTTCGATGGCGGCAACTTCGTCTTCCTGGCGGATGGTCACCTGGCTCAGCATCTTGACGACTTCAAACTGGAAATTCGACAGCAGGTCCTGGAACAGGGAAAAGGCTTCCCGCTTGTATTCCTGGCGCGGATTCTTGCCGCCATAACTGCGCAGGAAGATGCCCTGGCGCAGATGATCCATGGTTGCCAGATGCTCCTTCCACAAGTTATCGAGAATCTGCAGCATGATCTGCTTTTCGAGCAGGCGCATCTTGTCGCCCACCACCGCGCACTTGGCGGTGTATTCCTCGCCGAGCTTGCCGTCGATCTTTTCCTTGAGTCGATGCTCGTGGAGGCTTTCGTCCTCGTCGAGCCAGACACGCACCGGCAGCTTGCTGCGGAACTCGGCTTCGATGGCTTCCTCAAGTCCTCCCAAGTCCCACTGTTCGGGAATGCTCTGTGGCGGGATGAATCGGTCCACCAACTGGACCACGACTTCCCCGCGCATGCCATCGAGCAATTCCGAGACGTCCTCGTTGCTCATCAACTCATTGCGCTGGCGGTAGATGATGGTGCGCTGGTCATTGGCCACATTGTCATACTCAAGCAATTGCTTGCGTATGTCGAAATTGCGGCCTTCCACCTTGCGCTGGGCTTTTTCGATGGAGCGGGTGACCATGCCGGCTTCGATGGCTTCGCCACGCTGCATGCCGAGCCGGCGCATGAAATTCTTGACTCCCTCCCCGGCGAAGATCCGCATCAAGTCGTCTTCCATGGACAGGTAGAAGCGCGAATGGCCCGGATCGCCCTGGCGGCCGGCGCGGCCCCGGAGCTGGTTGTCGATGCGGCGCGATTCGTGGCGCTCGGTGCCGACGATATGCAGGCCGCCGGCGGCAAGAACCTGGTCATGGCGCTCCTGCCACTCTTCGCGAATGCGCGCGACCTGGGCCTCGCTGGGCGATGCAAGCGATTCGACTTCCGCTTCCCACTTGCCGCCGAGCACGATATCGGTGCCGCGGCCGGCCATGTTGGTGGCGATGGTCACGGCGCCGGGGCGGCCGGCCTGGGCGATGATGTGGGCTTCCTTTTCGTGGAATTTTGCATTGAGCACTTCGTGCCTGATGCCGTTCTTCTTCAGGAAGCGGGAGAGCAGTTCGGAATTTTCAATAGAGGCCGTTCCCACGAGCACCGGCGCGCCATTGCCGCTGATCTCGGTGATGTCCTTCACCACGGCTTCGAATTTCTCTTCCATGGTCAGGTAGATCAGGTCGTTGTCATCGATGCGGATCATGGGAGCATTGGTGGGAATGACCACCACGTCGAGCCCGTAGATCTGATTGAATTCAAAGGCTTCGGTATCGGCGGTGCCGGTCATGCCGGCGAGCTTGTTGTACAGGCGGAAGTAATTCTGGAATGTGGTGGAGGCCAGGGTCTGGCTTTCGCTCTGGATCGGCAGCCGCTCCTTGGCTTCAAGCGCCTGGTGCAGGCCCTCGGACAATCGCCTGCCTTCCATGGTGCGACCGGTGTGCTCGTCGATAAGCACGATGCGCTGGTCCTGGACGATGTACTGCACATCATTCTGGAACAGATGATGTGCCTTGAGCGCGGCATGCATGTGATGCAGCAGGGTCAGGTTGGTGGCGGCGTACAGCGAATCCCCGGGAGCGAGCAATTTGCGGCTGACCAGCAGTTCCTCCACATGGGCGTGGCCCGACTCGGTAAGCTCCACCTGGCGGGTTTTCTCGTCCACGGTGAAATGGCCGCTTTCCTCGGCGACGAAGTTCCGGTCCATCATTTCGAGCTTGGATTTTTCCACCCGGGTTCCGCGCTTCAATCGGGGAATCAGCTTGTTGATGTCCCGGTAGAGCTGGGAACTGTCTTCGGCGGCGCCGGAGATGATCAGGGGCGTTCGCGCCTCGTCGATAAGAATCGAGTCCACCTCGTCGACGATGGCGAAATTGAGCGGCTTCTGCATGCGGTCTTCCAGGCGGAAGGCCATGTTGTCCCGGAGATAATCGAAACCGAATTCGTTGTTGGTGCCGTAGGTGATCGAGCAGCCGTAGGCGGCCTGCTTTTCCCGCACGGTGGCGCCGGCCTTGACCACGCCCACGCTGAGGCCGAGAAATTCGTAGATCGGCCGCATCCAGTTGGCGTCGCGCTCGGCGAGGTACTCGTTGACCGTGACGATGTGCACGCCATTGCCGCCGAGGGCATTGAGGTAGGCCGGCAGGGTCGCCACGAGGGTCTTGCCTTCCCCGGTGCGCATTTCGGCGATGGAGCCCTCGTGCAGCACCATCCCGCCGATCAACTGCACATCGAAATGGCGCATCCCGAGACTGCGCTTGCCCGCCTCGCGGACGGCGGCGAAGGCCTCGGGCAGCAGGTTTTCCAGGGTTTCCCCCTGGCCGAGCCGGTCGCGCAGGCTTTCGGTGCCCGCGCGCAGTTCCTCGTCGGTTTTGGCCTCGTATCCGGCTTCGAGCCGGTTGACCGCGGCCACGGCCTTGCGCATGCGTTTCAGCTTGCGCGAATTGCTGCTGCCAAAGATCTTGCTGAAAAGTTTCATCAATCAGGCGGCTAGTACGGGCCTGACGTAGGAAATGGGGACGTTGGCTTCCTTTTCAAAGCAAACGATTTCCCAGGCATCGTCGGTCACTTCCAGCGTTCGCAACAGGGCGTTGTTCAGCGCGTGCCCGGATTTGTATCCCTTGAAGGCGCCAATCAAGCTGTTGCCGAGCAGGTAGAGGTCGCCAATGGAATCGAGAATCTTGTGTTTGACGAATTCGTCTTCGTAGCGCAGGCCGTCCTCGTTGAGCACCTTGTAGTCGCCCACGGCAATGGCGTTGTCCATGCTTGCGCCAAGGGCGAGATTGCGGTTGCGCAGTTCCTCGAACTCGTGCATGAAGCCGAAAGTGCGGGCCCGGGAAACTTCCTTGACGAAAGAAGTGCTGGAAAAATCCACCGTGGCGGATTTGGTGTACTTGCGGTAGACCGGATGGTCATAGAGCAGGGTGTAGCTGACCTTGAAACCGTCGAATGGCTCAAGGCTCACCGACTTGTCGCCCTGGCGCAGGCAGACGGGCTTCTTGATGCGGATGAAACTTTTGCTCGCGGCCTGCTCTTCGATCCCGGCGGATTGAATGAGGAAGACAAAGGGCCCGGCGCTGCCGTCCATGATGGGAATTTCCGGGGCGTCCACATCGATAATGGCATTGTCGATGCCGAGGCCGCACAGGGCCGACATCAGATGCTCGATGGTGGCCACCCGGACATCGTCCATCACCAGCGTGGTGGACAGGGTGGTATCGCCCACATTGCCGGCCCGGGCGGGGATTTCCACCACCGGGTCGAGGTCCACCCGGCGGAAAACAATACCGGTATGCGCCGGCGCCGGCTGCAAGGACAGGCTGACTTTGTTGCCGGTATGCAGGCCCACGCCGGTGGCGCGAATCGCATTTTTCAGGGTTCGCTGCTTGAGCATGGGTTACCTGGCCCAGCTTCTGTTAGGCGGAATGCTACCAGACTATGGCCTGCTGCCCAAGGAATAGCGCAACCGACAAGTTTTTATTTTGTAGCGGCCTTATCCTGGTGACCAGCGCAAACGGGACTGGTTCGCAATCCGCTGCCGCCAATCAATCCACATTCTTCCGCAGGAATGCCGGGATATCCAGAAAATCCATGGGTTGGCTGTCGTTGGCGGCCTTCTTCACGACCGCCGGTTCGATGGAAGCCGGCTGCACGCCGCTGCTTTCCCGGGACGCCTGGGCCCTGCCCCGCGCGTCCTGGCCGGCTTCGGCTTCGCGGGCATTCTGCCGGCCGCCGACATTTGCCCCGCCGCGCGCGGGGCGCCGCGGCGTGAAGTGGGGACCCGCCCGCCTGCCGCCCGCATTGCCCTGGGCCACCTGTTCCGGCTCCGCCTCCTGTCTCGCCCGAAAGGCATCGCCATACAACCCTGTGGCGATCAGGGTAACCTGCACCCTGTCGCCGAGATCGGGGTCCACCACCATGCCGGAAATCAGCATGTCGTCCTCGAGACTGCAAACTTCCTTGGCGACATCGCCCACGGCCTGCATGTCATTGAGGGTCAGATGTTCGCCGCCGGTGATGTTCATCAGCAGTCCGCCGGCGCTGCTGATATCGACATTTTCCAGCAGCGGGCTCGAAATCGCCGCCCGGGCGGCGGCGGCGCCGGGATTGGGGTCGTCCCTGGAGGCGACACCGGTACCCATCATCGCCATGCCCCGCTTGGACATGACGGTTTTCACATCGGCGAAATCCACATTGATATGGCCCGGCTTGGAAATGATGTCGGAGATGCCTTTCACCGCATCGAGCAGGACATCGTTGGCGGCGGCGAAAGCATTGACGATGGAGGTATCCGGCGGCAACACCTCAAGCAGCTTGGCATTGGGGACGATGATCAGCGAATCCACGTGTTCGGCGAGACTGACCACGCCCTTTTCCGCCACGGCAATGCGCTTGCTCTGCTCGAAGGGAAAGGGCTTGTTGACGATAGCCACGGTGAGAATGCCCAGATCCCGGGCGACTTCGGCGATGACCGGCGCCGCGCCGGTGCCGGTGCCGCCGCCCATTCCCGCGGCGATGAACACCATGTCGGCGCCCTGCAGGATTTCGCGAATCTGTTCATGGTCTTCCATGGCCGCCTTGCGCCCCACTTCCGGGTCGGCGCCGGCGCCAAGGCCGCGGGTGACCTTGCTGCCGAGCTGAAGCTTGTTGCTCAGGCCAAGCAGGCCAAGGGCCTGGGCGTCGGTATTGGCGCAATGGTATTCCACGCCGTCCACTTTGCGCTCGATCATGTGCTGCACGGCATTGCCGCCAGCCCCGCCTACGCCGATCACCTTGATGTTCGCCTTGTGCATGGGCCCCTCGATAATCTCGAATGTTTCGTCATTCATTACCTTGCTCCTGAGTCCTGACTGCATGCCTGACCGCAACATCGGGCGCAGACTGTGTGTTCTTTCATTTACCGGCCTGCCCTCAGGCGAATCGCCGGAAAAACCGCCGGGTGGAAGCGAGAAAACCGCCCGCTTCCTGTTTTTCTTCCGGCCGGTCCGTCTGGCTGCTCCGTTCTTCCAGATCCTTCATTCCATACAGCAACAGCCCGACCCCCGTGGAGTGGATCGGATTGTTTACTATATCGGCACGTCCCTTGACTTTCTGAGGCGTTCCCACGCGAACCGGCTGGTGCAATACCTCCTCGGCAAGCTCCACCGCGCCGGGAATCCTGGCCGAGCCTCCGGTGAGGACGATGCCCGCCGCGAGCAGCTTCTCCATATTGCTCTCCGCAAGCTGCTGCTGCACCAGCGAAAACAGTTCCTCGTACCTGGGCTCCACCACTTCCGCCAGGTTCTGCTGGGACAATTCCCGCGGCGCGCGGTCGCCGACGCTGGGAACCTCGATGGTCTCCTCCGGCTGGGTCAGTTGCACCAGGGCGCTGCCGAACTTGATCTTGAGCTGGTTGGCGTTCTGCCGCGGCGTGCGCAGGGCGGTGGCGATATCGCTGGTGACCTGGTCCCCGGCGATGGGAATGACGCCGGTGTACTGCAGCGCATCCGAGGTGAAGATGGCGATGTCCGTGGTGCCGCCGCCGATGTCCACGAGGCACACCCCAAGCTCCTTTTCATCGGGAGTCAGCACCGCTTCCGCCGAGGCGATCTGCTCAAGCACGAGCTGCTCGATTTCCAGATCGCAGCGGCGGATGCATTTTTCGATGTTCTGGATGGCGTTCACCGCGGCGGTGACGAGATGCGCCCGCACTTCGAGCCGGGACCCGGACATGCCAAGCGGCTCCTTGACGCCGCTCTGGGAATTGATCGTGTAGTCTTGCGGCACCACATGGAGAATGCGCTTGTCAGGGGGGATTTCCACCGCCCGGGCCGAATCATTCACCCGGTCCACATCGGCCCGGCTTACCTCGCCATCGCGAATCGAAACCGCGCCTCTGGAATTCATGCTTCGCACATGGCAGCCCGCGATTCCCGCGTACACCGAGTGAATCGGGTAGCCGGTTTCCTTTTTCGCCGCTTCCACCGCGCGCTGGATGGAAATGACGGTGGACTCGATGTCCACCACCACGCCCTTCTTCAGCCCGAGGGAGGGATGGCTGCCCATGCCGATGACATTCAACTCGCCCTGATCGGAAACTTCGCCCACCAGCGCCGCCACCTTGGTGGTGCCGATGTCGAGCCCGACGATGGTTCTGCCGTGTCTGCCCGCGGTTTCGTTCATGTTTCCTCTCCATCCCTTCCCTGTCAGCGCCGCGCGATTTCGCCGGCGCCGGATTCCGCTTCGCGCATTCTGACGCTGAATCTGCTGCCATAGCGCAGGTCGGCCACTTCGTGCCGCAGCCGCTCGGCTTCCGGGCGGCTCAGGTAAAAATCCACATAGCGCTGCAGCCGCTTGACCAGATCCTCGCCGCCGAGCACCACCTCGGTGACACCGTTCAGTTGCAGCCGCCAGCTTTGCCGGGGGCTGGCGTGCAAACCGCTCAGGCGCAGGCCGGCGGGATAGAGGATCTGGTTGAGCCGCAGGTACTGCCGCATGACCTCGAACTGCGAATCCGGCGGGCCGTCTAGCCGCGGCAGGGCCGTATCGATGGCGGCGGAATCCAGCGCAATGAGCCGACCGCGCTGGGTGATCAGGCGGTCTTCCCCCCAGCGGGCGATGACGGTTTCTTCGCTGATGCGCACGCCGAGCGTATTGGGCCAGCGGCGCCCGGCCGAGGCGCTGGCGACCCATTGCAGGTTTTCGAGCTGTTCCCGCAACTGTTCCAGGTCGAGTTCGAAAAAGCCGACCCCCGCGTAGGGCGCGAGCACGGCGCGGATTTCGCTTTCTTCCAGATGCCGCAGCTCACCGTATATCTCGACCCGGGACAGCGGCGGATTGAGGCGCGGCTCCAGCGCATCCCAGTGCCGCCAGGCAAACAGGCCGGCGCCAAGCAGGGAAATCGTCAGCAGCAGGCGGCGGAAGAAGCTTCCCCGGCCTGAGCTGGCGCGGGATGTGCGGGATTTACCCATCAGCGTGGCGCTCCCGCTTCGCATTCGAGAATCTGCACCATGAGATCGTCGTAACTCCTTCCCAGGCGGCTTGCCGCCATGGGAATAATGCTGTGTCCGGTCATGCCCGGAACCGTGTTCACTTCCAGCAGGAAAAAATTCTCTTCCCGGTCCTGCATCAGATCGACCCGCGCCAACCCCCGGCAGCCCAGGGTGTGGTAGGCATGGTGGGCCAGGGACTGCAACTCTTCGCGTCTGGCCCGCGGCAGGTCCGCCGGACACAGGTATTCGGTTTCCCGGTCTTCGTATTTCGCCCGGTAGTCGAAAAACCTGCGCCGGGTGCGAAGCTCCACCGCAGGCAGCACGTCATCCTGCAAGATGCCCACGGAAAACTCCCTGCCCTGTATGTATGTCTCGGCCATGACCGGCGAATCGAAAGCCGCCGCGGCCCGGAACTGCCGTGCAAGCGCCCCGGCGTCGTGGACGATATCCACCCCCAGGCTGGACCCGCCGGCAACAGGCTTGACCACGGCGGAGCCGAGTCTGGTCATGGCGGCTTCCCAGTCGGTGCCGGCGGAGAGTTGCAGAAAATCCGGGGTTGCCAGGCCGGCTTCGCGCCAGATCAGCTTGCTCTTGATTTTGTCCATGGCCAGCGCCGACGCGAGCACGCCGCTGCCGCTATAGGGCAGACCGAGGACTTCGAGCAAGCCCTGCACAGCGCCGTCCTCGCCGCCACGGCCATGAAGCATGATGATGACGAAGTCCGCCTGCTCGGCGGCAAGTCGTTGCGCCACATCGCGACCGGCGTCAATGCGGACTGCGGGCAGTCCAAGGCGCTGCAGGCTTTCCCAGGCAGCCTGGCCGCTGAGCAGGGAAATTTCCCGTTCGGGGGAGTCGCCCCCCATGAGCACGGCGATCCGGCCCAGCCCGATCAGGTTTTCAGGCAACTGCCGCGGGTTCATGATTCGCTTCCTTCCCGGGCGTTTCCCCCGCCGGGAAGGAAACCCTGTTCCGCCAGTTGCCGCGCCAGGGCGCCCACATTGCCGGCGCCCTGGGTCAGCACGATATCGCCGGGCCGCAGCAGATCCATGAGCAGCGGCCGCAGTTGCCCGTCCTGGGCCACATGGATGGGATCGACCCGGCCAAACTGCCTGATGGAGCCGCAGAGGGAACGGGAATCGGCGCCGGGCAGCGGCTGCTCCCCGGCGCTGTACACTTCGAGCAGCAGCAGCACGTCCACCCGGGTCAGCACCCTTACGAAGTCCTCGTACAGATCCCGGGTGCGGCTGTACCGGTGCGGTTGAAAGATCATGACCAGCCGGCGCTCGGGCCAGCCAGCCCGCAGCGCGGCTACGGTCACTTCCAGTTCGGTGGGATGATGGCCGTAATCATCGATCAGGCTGACCGTACCGCCGGGCACGGGAAATTCGCCGAGCGGCTCAAAACGGCGCCCGACGCCGCTGAAACCGGAGATTCCGGCGCGGATGTGGCCGTCATCCACGCCTTCGTCGCTGGCCACCGCCACCGCCGCCGCGGCATTCAGCGCATTGTGGCGGCCCGGCATCTGCAATTCCAGGGCAAGCGGCGGCTGGGATTCGGGACGTCTGAGCTCGAAGCGGATCCGGCGGCCTTGCTGGCGCAGCTTGCCGATTCGGTAGTCCGCCTTCGGGTGAAATCCAAAGGTAATCACCGGGCGGGAGATTCGCGGCAGAATCTCCCGGACGGCGGGGTCGTCGATGCACAGCGCGGCGAGGCCGTGGAAAGGCAGGTTGTGGAGAAAGTTCACAAAATACTGCTTCAGGTTTTCGAAATCGCCGCCATAGGTGGCCATGTGGTCGGCCTCGATATTGGTGACCACGGCAACCAGCGGTTGCAGATGAAGAAAGGAGGCGTCGCTTTCATCGGCCTCGGCAACGAGATAACGGCTTTCGCCGAGCCGGGCATTGCTGCCGGCGCTGTTGAGCACACCGCCGATGATGAAGGTGGGGTCGAGACCGGCCTCGGCGAGCACCGAAGCCACGAGGCTGGTGGTGGTGGTCTTGCCGTGGGTTCCCGCCACGGCGATGGAGTGCCGGTAGCGCATCAGTTCCGCCAGCATTTCAGCCCGGGGAATCAGGGGCTTGCCGGCCCGGGAAGCCGCCAGCAGTTCGGGATTGTCTTTGGGCACGGCGGAGGAGTAGACCATCACATCGGCGTCGCCGACATGGGCGGCGTCGTGGCCGGTGAATATCCGGACGCCCATATGCGCCAGCCGCGCGGTCACCGCGGATTCGCGCAGATCCGAACCCGTCACCACATAGCCCTGATTGAAAAGCACTTCGGCGATTCCGCACATGCCGGCCCCGCCGATGCCGATGAAGTGAATAGTCCGGATCCGGCGCATGCCGGGGGGATACTGGTTCAGGGCGGGCTCGGTCATGGGGCTTGCTCCGCCTCGTTTTCCGCCTTCTGCTCTGATTCCCGCCCGTCATTCCACTCGTCAGCTCCTCGCGCCGGCGCTGGCTGTGGATTCTCCCGCAGGAAGGCCAGACAGGACCGGGCGACGCGCTCGGCGGCGTCGGTAATCGCCATATCCCGGGCGCGGCGGGACATTTCCAGCAGCCAGTCCCGGTCCCGGTCCAGCCGCAGCAGAATCTGCTGCAGCCGCTCGATGGACAGCTCCGGCTGCTCGACGATTTCCGCCGCCTGCCGGGCCGCGAGCCATCTGGCATTGAACAGTTGCTGACGGTCCTTGTGATGCGGATAGGGAACAAATATAGCCGGCAGGCCGCTGGCCGCGATTTCCGACACGGTGCTTGCGCCGGAGCGGCACAGCACCAGGTCGGCCCAGGAATAGGCTTCGTCCATTTCCCGGACGAAGCCCACCAGGCGGTGCTGATTATCCAGGTCCACCCCGTGTTCCTGATAGCGCTGGCGGGTTCTGGCCATTGCGGAGAAGCCGCATTGATGCAGCACCCGCAGGGGCTGATCCCCCCGCCAGCCGGCGATGAGATCGGGAATCAGCGCATTCAGCGCCTCGGCGCCCTGACTGCCGCCGAGCACGAGCAGGCGCAGCGGCCCCCTGCGTCGCCGCCGCTTGCGATGGACAAGCCCGGCGATTTCTTCGCGCACCGGGTTGCCGGTGAATTCCACCCGCTCATCAGGCGGAAAAGTCCTGGGGAAGGCCTCGTAGATGCGCCGGGCCCAGCGGCGGACAATCCGGTTGGTCAATCCCGGCACGGCGTTCTGTTCGTGGATCAGCACGGGAATCCGCAGCAGGCGGGCGGCAACCGCGCCGGGGCCGGTAACATAGCCGCCCATGCCGAGCAGGCAGTCGGGCCGCAGTTGGCGCAGTATCCGCAGCGAGCGCCAGAGCGCGCGCGACAGCATGGCCGGGGCCATGAGCAGCCGTCGCGGCCCGGCGCCGCGCAGGCCGCTGGCGCCAATGGCGTGAAAGGGAAAGTTCTCGTTCTGCAGCAGTTTGTTTTCCATGCCCGCCGAGGTGCCAAGCCAGTGGATGCTCACTCCCGCCCGCTCCAATTCCCGGGCGATGCACAGCGCGGGAAACACGTGGCCGCCGGTGCCGGCGGCCATGATCAGCACGGTTGGCGCCCGCCCGTTCATGGCAGCCTCCGGCGTCGGCCCGGCCCCTGCCCGGTGTGTGGCTCGGACAGGCATTCGGTTTCGTACTGGATTCGCAATAGCAGCCCGATCATGCCGCAACAGACGATCAGGCTGGCCCCGCCATAGCTCAGGAATGGCAGGGTCAGGCCCTTGGTGGGCAGCAGACCCAGATTCACGCCGATATTGACCATGGCCTGGCCCGCCAGCAGCAGGCCGAGACCCCAGGCCAGAAAAGCCGAAAAATAGCGCTCGCGCATGTGGGCTTGGGTGGCAATGGAGAAACAGCACCAGACCAGCAGGCAGAACAGCAACACCACCAGGGCAACGCCGGCAAGTCCGAGTTCCTCGCCGATGACCGCAAGGATGAAATCATTGTGGGCCTCGGGCAGAAAGTCGATCTTCTGGATGCTGTTGCCGAGGCCGGCGCCAAACAGCCCGCCGCGGCCAAAGGCGATCTGGGCCTGCCCCAACTGATAGCCTGCGCCGAAGATATTCTCCGGTGCCCAGGGGTCGAGAAATGCGGTCAGGCGCCTTACCACATAGGGCTGGGTCCAGGCGAGCACGGCGATGGTCGCCACCGACATCAGCATCAGGGTCAGCATGCGCCAGATTCCGGCGCCAGCCAGGAAAACCAGGCACAGTGCGGTAAGCGCCATGATGGCCATGGCGCCGTGGTCGGGCTCCATCTGCAGCAACATCACCGCCAGCCCCACCGGGACCAGGGGCACAAGTATGCCCAGCCAGCTATTGCGGACGCTGTCCCGGTGGCGGGCCAGATAGGAGGCAAGATAGATCACCAGAAAGACCTTGGCGGGCTCGGAAGGCTGCACGGCAACGAAGCCGAGATCAATCCAGCGCATGGAGCCGTTTACCTCGCGACCGATGCCGGGGATCAGCACGATCGCCAGCAGGGCGTAGGAGGCGAGCAGCAACAGCCAGCCCATGCTGTTCCAGACCCGGATCGGCACCGCCATCAGGGCGAGCATCACGCCCACCCCGAGCATGGCGAAAATCAATTGCCGCTTGATGAAAAACAGCGAGTCGCCGTAATTGTTCTGGGCGATTTCAATGGATGCCGAAGTCATCATCAGCAGGCCGAAGGTGAGCAGCAGCATGGCCACCACGAGCACCGCCGCGGGCCTCGGCTCCCGAGTGGACCGCATGGCCATGGGGGAGCGGTTTGCCGCGGTGGCGGCGCCGATCATTGCAGAGCCTCCACGCAGCGGATGAAGGCTTCTCCCCGCGCCTGAAAACTGTGGAACATGTCGAAACTCGCGCAGGCCGGCGACAGCAATACCGCGTCTCCGGGCCGCGCTTCCCGGCGGGCGGTCGTCACTGCCTGTTCCAGGCTTGCGGCGAAATGCACCGGGGTTTCCGGGCCGAGGGCGGCAGCGATCCGACCGGCATCGCGGCCGATCAGAACCGCCGCCCGGGCGGTTCCCCTCACCACGGCCGCCAGTGCGGAAAAATCGGCGCCCTTGTCCAGGCCGCCGGCGATGAGCAGCACCTGCCCCTCGCAGATTGCGCCGAGATTGGCCACGGCGGCGGCGCAGGCGCCCACATTGGTGGCTTTGGAATCGTTGTACCAGTCGACTCCCCCGATATTCGCCAGCCACTGGCAGCGGTGGGGCAAGCCCGGGAATTCCCGCAGACCGGTGAGCATCGCCTGCCGCGGGACACCCATGGCCAGCGCCAGCGCCAGCGCCGCAAGGGCATTGGCCGCGTTGTGCCGGCCGGGGATCTTCAACTCGCCCGCCGGCAGCAGCGGCTCATCGCCAATGGCCAGCCAGACTTCATCCTGATGTCGCAGCAGTCCCGCCTGCCCGGAGGCCGGCGCGTCGAGTCCGTAACTTATCATCGGAACGTCCATGGCCTCGGGCGGGCGGCTCAATGGTTCATCCCGGTTCAGCACGATGCCGCGGCAGCCGCGGAAGATCCGCTGCTTGGCCCGGGCGTAGTCTTCGAGATTGTCATAGCGGTCGAGATGGTCGGCGCTGAGATTGAGGATCAGGGCGATTTCGGCGTTCAGTCGCCGGGTGGTTTCGAGCTGAAAACTGGAAATCTCGAGCACATACCAATCCTTTTGCTCGTCCTCTAGCAATTCGAGCACCGGCCGGAAACGCTCGCCGTCGAGATTGCCGCCAAGGCCGTAGTTGACGCCTGCGGCGTCAAGCATCCGGGCGAGCATGGCGACCACGGTGCTTTTGCCATTGGAGCCGGTGACCGCAATGACGGGGCCGCGCGCTTCCCTGGAAAATATATCCATATCGCCGCTTACCGGCACGCCCGCGGCCACCGCCTCGGCCAGGGCCGGAGTGCGCAGATCGACCCCGGGGCTCACCACAAGCTCCCGGGCGCCAAGCAGGCTGTCGGCGCGGAATTCCCCGAGTTCGACTTCGACTCCCGGCCGCAACCGCTCCAGGTCCGCCAGCCGCGGCGGCCGCGGGCGGCTGTCCACGACCCGGAACCGCCGCCGGCGCTTGAGGAAGTAACGGGCGCAGGAAAACCCCGTGTCGCCGAGACCGACAATCACGCTGGCCGGGTTGCTGCTGTCTGCGCCAATCATCATAGTGGCCTAACGCAGTTTCAGGGTGACCAGCCCGAACAGGACCAGCATCAGGGTGATGATCCAGAAACGCACGATCACCCGTGGCTCGGGCCAGCCCTTGAGTTCAAAATGATGGTGCAGGGGCGCCATGCGGAAGATGCGCTTGCCCGTCAGCTTGAATGAGGCGACCTGGATGATGACCGAGGCGGTCTCCACCACAAATACCCCGCCCATGATGAACAGCACGATTTCATGGCGGGAAATGATCGCCATGACGCCGAGCGCGGCGCCAAGCGCCAGGGCGCCGATATCTCCCATGAAAACCTGCGCCGGATAGGTGTTGAACCAGAGAAAGCCAAGCCCGGCCCCGAGCAGGGCGCCGGCGAAAATGGAGATCTCGCCGGAACCCGACACATGGGGAATATTGAGATAGGCGGAAAACTCGGCGTGGCCCGCCAGATAGGCGATCACTCCCAGGGCGCCGCCCACCAGCACCGTGGGCAGGATGGCGAGGCCATCGAGGCCGTCGGTAAGATTCACCGCGTTGCTGAAGCCCACGATCATGAAGTAGCTGATGATGATGTAGACGATGCCGAGATTGAGCGCCACATCCTTGAAGAAGGGAATGATGTATTCGACTTCAATACTGCCCGGCGCCGACAGATAGAGCACCACCGCGCCGCCGAAGCCGAACACCGATTGCCAGAAGTACTTCCAGCGGGCGGGCAGGCCCGCCGGGTCCCGGCGGATCAACTTGCGGTAGTCGTCGACAAAGCCCACGGCGCCGAACAGCAGGGTCACCCCGAGCACGATCCAGACATAATGATTGCTCCAGTCCGACCAGAGCAGGGTGCTCACGGCGATGCTGAGCAGAATCAGCACGCCCCCCATGGTGGGCGTTCCGGCTTTTTCGAAATGGGTCTGGGGGCCGTCATCCCGCACCACCTGGCCCACCTGGGCGAGATTCAGCCGGTCGATGATGATGGGGCCGAAAATCAGCGAAACCACCAGCGCCGTGATGACGCTGAAAGCCGCGCGCACGGTAATGTACTGCAGCACCGCGAAACTGCTGTCGAGCCGCATCAGGTATTCGGATAACCAGTACACCATCAGCCTTTCCCTCCTTCACCGAGGCCCGCCACGATTTCGTCCATGCGGGCGCCGCGGGAACCTTTCACCAGTATGACGCCGTCTTCTTCCCCGGCGCCGCGAAGCGCTTCGAGCAGCTCGTGACGGCTGGCGAAATGCCGGCCCCTGGCGCCGAACCCCTTCACCATATGTCGGCACAATTCGCCGGCGGCCCAGAGTTGGTCGATTCCCCGGATGGCTGCGTGGCGACCGATTTGCCGATGCAGACGGTCCGCCTCGGGGCCGAGTTCGAGCATGTCTCCGGCCACGAGCATCCGCGGGCCGGGCAATTCCGCGAGCAGGTCGATGGCGGCGCGGAAGGAATCCGGGCTGGCGTTGTAGCTGTCGTCGATGATGCGCTGGCCGCGGGGGCCGGCGAGGGCGCACAGCCGCCCGCTTGCCGGCGCCGTGGCTTCAAGGCCTGCGCCCACCGCATCCGCCGCCGCGCCGGCTTCCAGCGCCGCTGCCGCGGCGGCAACCGCATTGGCGACATTGTGCTCGCCGAGCAACTGCAGTTGCAGCCGCATCCGGATTCCGGGACCAATCAGCGTGAAACCCGGCCGGCCGCTGGCGTTCAATTCGATGTCGGCGGCGAAGTAGTCCGAGTCGCCCGCCACTTCCCGCAGGCTGAACTGGCGAATCCGGTGCGCCGCGCCGCGCCGGCGCCAGGCTTCCACATTGGGGTCCGCGGCATTGAGTAGCAGCACCCCGTTGGGCCTGAGTCCTTCGATGATTTCGCCCTTGGCCCGGACTACTCCCGGCAAGCCGCCGAAACCTTCGGTATGGGCCATGGCGGCATTGGTGATCAGCGCCACATCGGGGCGGGCCGCCGCGGTGCAGAAAGCGATTTCTCCCGACCGGTTGGCGCCCATCTCAATGACGGCGAAGCGGTGTTCCACGGCAATCCGCAACAGGGTCAATGGGACTCCCACGGTATTGTTCCGATTGGCGTGGGTGGCGAGGCAGCCGCCTTCCCGCGACAGGATGCCGCGCAGCATTTCCTTCACCGTGGTCTTGCCCTGGCTGCCGGTAACCGCGATCACCCTGGCGCCGGACCGCTCGCGATTGATGCCGGCGATTCGCGCCAGCGCCAGGCCGGTATCCGCCACCTGCAACTGGGGCAGGTCGGCGGGTTGGCGGCGGCTCACCACCGCGCCGGCGGCGCCGCGCCTGCCGGCCTCCGCCACGAATTCGTTGCCGTCGAAGTTTTCTCCGGTCAGGGCGAGAAACAGGTCGCCCGGCCGCAGGCTGCGGGTATCGGTGGATACCGCGCTGAAACCGGCATTGCGGCCATGGAGTTCGCCGCCCAGTTCCAGCGCCAGCGCCTCAAGCGTCATTTCGCCTATCAAGGTTCCGTTCCCGCCCCGGCTGGTGCGCGCCGCCCCAGGGCCTCGCGCACCACGCCGGCATCGCTGAATTCGCGCCGCCCGGCGCCGATCTGCTGGTAATCCTCATGGCCCTTGCCGGCCACCAGCACCACATCGCCCGGTGCCGCCCCGGCAATGGCGAAGGCAATGGCCTGCTCCCGGTCGCGCCGCACGTGGGCCGAACCGGGCCGCTTCATGCCGCTGCGAATCTGGCTGACGATGGCGCCGCCGTCTTCGAGCCGGGGATTGTCGTCGGTGATTACGGTATGGTCGGCCAGTTTTTCCGCCAGGGCGCCCATGATGGGACGCTTGCCCTTGTCCCGGTTGCCGCCGCAGCCGAATACGCACCAGACTTGCCCGGTGAAATGTTTGCGCAGGGCGGCCAATGCGCCTTCCAGTCCGTCCGGCGTGTGGGAATAATCCACCACGGCGGTAACATCGCCGGCATCGCCCCAGACTTCCATGCGGCCATCCACCGCCCGCAGCTTCGATACGAGTTCGCAAACGCGATCGATGCCGATTTCGCCGATCCGGTGGCGGCAGGCGAGCAGGGCGCCCACCACCGCGAGCATATTGCTGACATTGAACTCGCCGAGCAGCTTGCAGTCGATCAGCCCGATGCCGACGGGAGTGTGTATTTCGGCGCGGAATCCCTGGCTCGTGATGGTCACCGCCTCGGCCCGGACCATGGCCTGCCGGTTGTCCACGCCATAAGTGGTCACTTCCACATTTGAGGCGAGGTCGTTGATGATGCGCATGCCATAAGGGTCATCGAGATTGATGATGGCGTGGCGCAGCCCGGGGCTCGCGAAAAGCCTGCGCTTGCTGGCGCCGTAGGCTTCCATGCTGTCGTGGTAGTCGAGGTGGTCCCGGGTAAGATTGGTGAAAATCGCGGTTTCGAATGCAACGCCCTGCACCCGCCGCTGGTGCAGCCCCACCGAGGAGACTTCCATGGCCACCGCGCCGAGCCCCGCCGCGGCCATTTCCGCCAGGGCCTTTTGACTGAACACCGCATCCGGGGTGGTCAGGGGGCAGTCCGCCAGCTTGCCGGGAACGCCATAGCCCAGGGTGCCGATGACTCCGGCGGGACAGCCCGCCTCGGCGAACAGCCGGGCGATGAATTGGGAACAGGTGGTCTTGCCATTGGTGCCGGTGATGCCGAGCACCGACATCCGCGCCGAAGGGTTTTGGTAAAAACGCCCGGCGATCGCACTGGCTTTCGCCACCAGATTGTCCACGGCGATTACCGGCGTGCCATCATGCCAGTCCACTCCCCGCCAGTCGGGGCCGGACTCGGCAAGCACCGCCGCCGCGCCCTGTTGCACCGCGGTTTCGATGTATTCCCGGGCGTCGTGGGTGCGGCCGAAAGTCGCGAGAAACAGGTCGCCGCTTTCCACCTGCCTGCTGTCGAGCTTGATGCCGCGCAAGTCGATATCGAGCCGGTCCGCTTCGGGGCCGAGTTCCGCCAGCCCGCGGATCAGGCGCGGGAGGCTGGCTTCCAGCGGCGGCGGGGCGGGCGCATTCATGGTTCGGCAAGTCCTTCGGCGGCGGACTGGGCCAGACTGCGCGCTGGCGGCTCGGGAAGCGGCGCGTCATCCGGCGGCACATCGAGAATCCGCATGGCGCCGGAAGCGATGCGGGCGAACACCGGCGCCGCCACCTGGCCGCCGAGATGCTCGTCCCCTTTGGGCTCATTGACGATGACCACCACCACGATCTCGGGCCGGCTGGCCGGGGCCAGGCCCACGAACAGCGAATTGTGCAGATTGTCCTCATAGCCCGAGGCGCCCACCACGTGTGATGTGCCGGTCTTGCCCGCCACCTGGTAGAGGGGTATCCGCGCGACCGTGACCGCCCCTCCGCGGGACCGGTCCACCACGGTTTCCAGCATGTCCAGCACCTGCCCCGCAATGACGGGGCTGATGACCCGTTCCCGCGGCAGCGAGTCGAGCTGCCCTTCGCCGAGCCTGAGCAGGGATACCGGCTTGCGGACACCCTCGTCGGCAAAGACCGAATAGGCCCGGGCCAGATGCACCGCGGTGGCGGACACGCCATAGCCGAAGGAAAGCACCGCCGTGGCGTGCTGGCCGAGATTGGCCGGGTCCGGCACCACGCCGGCCCGCTCTCCCGGGAAACCGGATTCCACGCTGTGGCCGAAGCCGAAGCGCCGCAGGACATCCACCATGGGCCCGGCGCCGATGCTCGCGGCGATCAGGCTGGTGCCCACATTGCTCGATTTGGTAATGACGCCGGTGGTGGTCAGGGTGCCGTAGCCGAACAGGTCCTGCACCGTGCGCCCCGCCACCACCATCCAGCCATTGCCGGTTTCGATCACGGTGTCCGGGGTATAGCGGCCGGATTCCAGGGCGGCGGCGATGGTGAAGGGCTTCATGGTGGAGCCGGGTTCGTAGGTGTCGGTGAAGGCGCGGTTGCGGGTCACGCTGAGGTCTTCGATCAGCGACTTGTTGTGTGGGTTGTAGGAAGGCTGGTTGGCCACCGCGAGCAACTCGCCGGTTTCCACGTCGAGCACCACCGCCGTGGCCGATCGGGCATCGCGCTTGAGATATTCGGCTTTCAGTTCCCGGTAGGCCAGATTCTGCAGGCTGATATCGATGCTCAGGCGCAAATCCCTGCCGGGCTGGGCGAGTTCGATGGTGTTGAGCTCCTCGATGATATTGCCCCGGCGGTCCTTGATGACGCGGCGGCTGCCGGGAGTTCCGGTGAGCCAGTCATTGTAGGCGCGCTCCATGCCTTCCTGGCCATTGCCGTCGATATCGTTGAATCCCAGCAGGTGGGCGGTGACTTCGCCGTGTGGATAGAAGCGGCGATACTCCCGCTGTTCATAGATTCCGGGGATTCCCAGCGCCAGCACCGGCTCGGCGTCGAAAGGCGTCAGATGTCTTTGCAGGTAAAGGAAGCGCCGGGAGCGGTTTTCTTCCAGGCGGCCGCGCAGTTCCGCCGCATCGAGCCCGAGCAGGCGCGCGAGTTCGCCGATTTTCTCGCCTCGGGGGTTGATTTCCGACGGGTCGGCCCAGATGGACTTCACCGGCGTGCTGATGGCGAGCGGCTCGCCGTTGCGGTCGGTAATCAGGCCTCGGTCGGCCATGAGCGGCACGCTGCGCAGGGTGCGGGCGTCGCCTTCCTGTTGCAGGAAATCCCGCTGGAACACCTGCAGCGCGGTCGCCTTCCAGGCGGCGGCGGCTATGCCCAGGGCCATCAACAGCAGCAGCAGGGACGGGCGCCAGGCGCCCACGGGTCTTGTCGGACTAGATCGGGTCATTGATGCACCACCACGATGTCTTCCGGTTCGGGCACACGCATGCGCAGTTCTTCCCGGGCGACTCGCTCGATTCGGTCGGAGAGGGCGAATGTGCTGATCTCGATCAGCAATCGCCCCCGCTCTTCTTCCTGTTGGTAAACCTGCCCGCGCAATTCCTGCAATTCCCGGGACATGTGCCGGTGTTGCCGGGTGGCGTCCACCAGGGCCCAGCCGCTGATGACGATGATTGCCAGCAGTGTCAGCAGGATATTGGTGGAAGACTGGCCCAGCCCCGCCCAGGCCCAGGGGGAGGGCCGGCGCTTGTCCGCGCCTTTTCGCGCAGTCCGGCGCGGGTTTTTGTCCGGGTTTCCCATTACCGTTTCTCCGCCACCCGCAACACCGCGCTGCGGGCCCTGGGGTTGCGCGCCACTTCAGCCGCGCTCGCCCGCCGGGGTTTTCCCAGTGGCCGCAATTTGGCGCGGGATTGCCCCGGGTGAATTTCACTTTCCCTTATCGGCAGGCCGCGGGGCAAAGCATCCCCTGGGCCGGCCATGAAACGCTTGACGATGCGGTCTTCCAGCGAATGAAAGCTGATCACCGCCAGGCGGCCTCCGGCCCGCAGCCCCGCAAGCGCTCCGGCGAGCCCGCGGCGCAATTCATCGAGTTCCTCATTGACCCGGATGCGGATTCCCTGAAACGCCCGGGTGGCGGGGTGCTTGCGCCTTTCCCGGCCGGGCAGCGCCCGCGCGATGATTTCCGCCAGCCGGGCCGTGGTCCGGATTGGCTCCGCCGCCCGCTCCCGCACGATGCGCGCGGCGATGCGCCGGGAATGTCTTTCCTCGCCGTAATGAAACATGGCGTCGGCCAGTTCGCGCTCGGATGCCTTGTTGAGCCAGTCGGCCGCGCTGACGCCGGCTCTCGGGTCCATGCGCATGTCGAGTGGGCCTTCGCCGCGAAAACTGAAGCCACGGCTTTCATCCTCGAGTTGCGGCGAGGACAGGCCAAGATCGAAGACCATGCCGTCGATGCGGCCGATCAGCCCCCGGGATTCGAGTTCCTCGCCGAGTTCGCCAAAACGCCGGTCGATGACGGCAAGCCGGGGTTCATCGGCGCCCATGTCCCGGGCGGCGGCAATGGCCTCGGGATCCCGGTCCATGGCGAGCAGCCGCCCCTCGGGGCCAAGATGCGAGAGAATAGCGGCGCTGTGCCCGCCGCGGCCAAAAGTCGCGTCGAGGTAAATTCCTTCTGTTTTCCCAGCAGCTTGAATATTCAATGCTCCCACCACCGCTGCCCTCATTACCGGATGATGTATGGCGGCGCCATTCATCGGCAGTTCCCCCGCCCGGCTCCATTACAGAGCCAGATTTCTCAGCTCTTCGGGCAATTCTCCCTGTTCGTGTACTTCTGCCAGCCACTCCTCGCGTTTCCTGTGCCAGCTCTGCTGGCTCCAGATTTCCAGCTTCTTGCCCTGGCCCACGAGGCAGACGTGCTTTTCGAGGTCGGCGTACTGCCGCAGTTCCTGGGGTAGCAGCACCCGGCCGATGCCATCGAGTTCCAGATCGTTGGCGTGGCCGATCAGCAGGTGTTTCACCCGCCTGACGTATTCGTTGAGGCTCGACATGGCGTCGATCTGCCGTTCGATGGCGTTCCATTCGGCAGGCAGATACAGCGACAGGCAACGATTTCTGGTATCCAGATCAATCGTCACCACAAGCCGCCCGCCGTGTTCGCCGGACAGGCGTTCCCGGTAGCGGGCCGGCATGGCCAGACGCCCCTTGGCGTCCAGGCTGACGGTGTTCATGCCACGAAACATGGCGCTTCCCCGAAGGCTTCAAACCGTAATTAACCACAATCGCCCACAAAATACCACTTTTTTACAATATTTTCGCGAACAATCCCTGTGTCGCTGTCATTCTGCGCGAAGCGAAGCGTAGTCGCAGAATCTCCTTGGGAACCCTGTGGGCTTGCGCATGCAGCCGATAGCGAGGTGCCTGATGATTTTCAGACGGAAGGAAGAGCCCGAGTCAGCCTGTAAGCCGGGTTCTGTCGAGGACAATCATTCATCTGCGGCCCGCGTCGCCGCGAACCTGTAGCGGCCTACCCGAATCCGGTGCGAGCAGCACCATGGGATTCCTATTTGGCCTTGCTCCGGGCGGGGTTTGCCTTGCCGCGGACTGTTGCCAGCCGCGCGGTGCGCTCTTACCGCACCATTTCACCCTTACCGGACCGGAGTCCGGCGGTATGCTTTCTGTTGCACTTTCCGTAGGCTCGCGCCCCCCAGGAATTACCTGGCGCCCTGCTCTATGGAGCCCGGACTTTCCTCCGCCGCGCCGGGGACCACAGCATGGCCCCGGCGCAAACAGCGATTGCCCGGCTGACTCGGACCGCCAGCCTAGTCAAGTTTCCTGTTGTTGGCAACACGCTCCCGTACACCGGCTCCCGTGCCCTGCATTGCACACCTTCCAGCTACTGTCACAAGTGATGCCGGCCAGAGCGTCAAATAAGAAATTTCAAAAGTTTCGATAGTTGCTATTGAATAGAATATATCACTACTGTCCGGTTAAAACTCGAATAACTTCAACTGCTTGGCGCCCATGTCGTTTTCCGGTGTGTGTTCGGTGCCCGGAAAGCCCTTTTCCAATGCGGTTTTTTCGAACAAAGTGACCGAAAAAATCTGTAACAGTGTGTGCAGCGAAGCATCCAGTTCGAGTCGCTTCTTGACGATAGCCACCAGCACATACACGGTCACGGCGACCCAGATCTGCGTCTTCACGGCGTTCACCGAGGTGCCGTGGAATCTCTTGATGCGCAGATGCTGCTTGATCCACTTGAAGAACAGTTCGATCTGCCAGCGCGCCTTGTACAGCTCGCAGACGGTCATC
>JAJDSZ010000124.1 GCA_022827425.1 Pseudomonadales bacterium
CAACAACGGCGCCGGCACCGCCAGCGTGGGCGGCTGGCGCACTTTCCCCGGCGAAACCGACAACTGCTGGTGCGGCATCGGCCCTTCGGAATGGGGCGGCATTCCTCCTCATACGGATCCCAATCAGCAGAACCGTCCCGGCGAAGGCGACCTGTATTCGGTTCCCCAGAGCATCGGTTACGAACTGGCCGAATGGGACCGGGTCCGCACCAATGGCCAGCTTACCCTGCAGATGCGCCCATCCGAGCGCCTGACGGCGACGCTGGACTACACGTACTCCGAACTGGAACTGTCCCGGTCCTTCAGTAACCTGTCGGCCTGGTTCAACTTCGGCGGCCAGGAAACGCTGTGGACCGACGGCCCCCAGGCAAGCCCCCTGACCTACACCGAGAATTCTTCCAACTCCGACTACTCCATGGGCGGCGGCGAAGACGCTTGGCGCACCCGGAACGGCTCCACCGGGCTCAATCTGATGTGGGACGTGTCGGACCAGTTGACCCTGGAATTCGATTACCACGATTCCGACGCCAAACGCTCGCCCAACAGCCCCTATGGCGATTCCGCCCTGCTTTCCACCGCGGCCTTCTCCCGGGACCGCACCACGGGCTATTTCGGCAATGACCTGCCGGTTCTCGAACTCGGGCTCAATGACCCCCTGTCGCCGGACGACATGATTGTCACCGGCAGCGTGTTCTCCAACAACCTGTCGAAAATGGGCATCAACCAGGCCCATGCGTCCGGAACCTACGAGTTGGACCTGGATTTTGTGGAAGCCATCGACTTCGGCATCCAGCTCACCGAGGTGAACAACCGCTCGGCGGGCTCGGTGGTGCAACGCGACGCCTGGGGCGGCGTGACCCAGCCGGGCGCAATCGCCGACCTGCTGTCGCCGGCCTCCGCCGCGGACGGATTTTCCAATATCCCCGGCGGCAGCGACACCAGGCGGCAAACCGATTACTACCGCTTCGACATGTCCGACCTGATCGCCCGCACCGAGCAATTGCTGGCCTCGGGCGATGCAACGCCATTCTCGGCGCCACACAGCGGCGACTGCGCTTCGGACCTGTGCGCCTCCAGCGTATTCAACTCCGACCGCCGGACCCAGGAAGAGTCGCTTGCGGCCTACTTCCAGGTCCACGGCTCCACCTTGATCGGCGATGTGGGGCTCGATGTGCGCTTCGGCCTGCGCTACGAGACCACCGATATCGACTCCCAGGCGCTGTCGCCGGCCTTTACCGGAATCGACTGGGTCGCCGGCAACGAGTTGTCCGCGGTGCAGGGCGCGCCGGATTTCACCTCACTGCAGGGTGAATACGGCATGGTGCTGCCGAACCTCGACCTCAAGTTCGACCTCACCGAAGACCTGGTGGCCCGGGCCTCCATCAGCAAGACACTGACCCGGCCCAGCTACACCGACATCCAGGGCGGCCAGACGATCAACCAGTTGCTGCGCATAGACGGCGGCACTGGCGATCGCGGCAATCCCAACCTGCTGCCCTTCGAGTCCCTCAACCGCGACCTGTCGCTGGAATGGTACTACGCCGAAGACAGCTACGCCGCGGTGGGCTACTTCCTCAAGGATGTGGAAAACTTCATCGGCACCTCTTCTGTGATCGAGGAAACCTTTGGCCTGCCGCATCCCACACTCGGCCCGCTTGGCCAGGAAGCGCGGGCGGCCACGGGCAGTTCGGACGGCGGCACGCTGTACACCTGGATTCTCGAAAACCGCGCCGACGCGGCAGGGGTGAATGCCGAAACCGGCGTCATCAGCGGCGTTGCCGGCCGCGACCCGGCGGCGCCTTTCAATCTCACGGTGCCGGTGAATATCGAGCAGGCCCAGATGGAAGGCTGGGAGCTTGTGGTCCAGCACGCTTTCGGCGACACGGGATTCGGCCTGATCGCCAATGCCACCATTGTTGACGCCGATGTGGGCTATGACAATTTCAGTCTCGCCCAGCAGTTCGTGCTGTTCGGTCTGAGCGATTCAGCCAACTTCATCGCCTATTACGACCGGGAAGATTACAGCATCCGCCTCGCCTATAACTGGCGCGACGACTTCCTGGCCGGCACCGGCCAGCCCAATGTGGGCGCCGGGCCACCAACCCACACCGCGGCGTATCAGCAGCTCGACCTGAGCGCGAACTGGTGGTTCCACGAGCAGTGGCAGGTGTTCTTCGACGCCTGGAACCTGACCGACGAAACCACTCACGCCTATGGCCGCGACCGGGCCCAGACGCTGTTTGCCGCCCAGACGGGCCCACGCTACAACATCGGCGTGCGCTACAAGTTCTAATGCCGCATCGGGAGCGGCTGCCATGCCCGTGCATGCCTGGCAGCCGCTCCTGCTATCATCGACTCATGCAGGCCGGAGCAAACACGCCGAGCAGCCGATGAGCCGAGCCATCCGCAAGATCGTCATCGCAGGCGGCGGCTCCGCTGGCTGGATTTGCGCCAGCGTGATTGCCGCCCATGCCCGCGGCCGCAGCGAAGGCATCGAAGTATCCCTGGTGGAGTCTCCCGACATCCCCATCATCGGCGTGGGCGAAGGCACCTGGCCTTCCATGCGCAAGACTCTCCAGGGCATCGGCCTGCCGGAAGCCGCCCTGATCCGCGAATGCGGCGCGAGCTTCAAGCAGGGCACGCTCTTCCGGGGCTGGTCCGGCCGCAGGGGGTTCGACGATTATCTGCACCCGTTCAGCCTGCCGACGCAATACGCCGATCTGAACCCCGCCAAAGCCTGGCTCGCCCACGGCGCCCGGGGCGACTTCGCCGGGCTCGTCACTCCCCAGGCCCAGGTGATTCGCAAGGGTCTGGCGCCCAGACAGGCGAGCGCGCCGCAATACGCCTTCAGCGTCAACTATGGCTACCACTTCGACGCCGGCGGCTTCGCCAAACTGTTGCATCGCCACGCCACGCGGAATCTCGGCGTCAAATACATCCGCGGCAATATCGAGCAAATCGAATCCCGGCCCGATGGCGACATCGCCGCCCTGCAACTTTCCGGCCGCAAGCGCGTTGCGGGCGACCTGTTCATTGACTGCACCGGCCACAAGGCCCTGCTGATCGGCGGGCTTCCCGGCAGCAAGCTCAGGCCCGTGCGGGACATCCTGTTCAATGACCGGGCAATCGCCGTGCAGGTCCCCTATGGGGAAGCCGACGCCCCCATCGCGCCGGTCACCCTGGCCACGGCGCAGCCCGCGGGCTGGATCTGGGATATCGGCCTGAGCAGCCGCCGCGGCGTCGGCCACGTGCATTCCAGCGCCCACTGCGAGGAACAGGAAGCGCGGCGGCAACTCGAGCGCTATATCGCCCAGACCTCCCCGGGCATCGACCCGGCCGGGCTCGACTATCGCACCATCGATTTCCAGCCCGGCCACCGCGAGCGGTTCTGGATCAGGAACTGCGTGGCGGCGGGGCTTTCCGCGGGCTTCGTGGAACCCCTGGAAGCCTCGGCGCTGGTGCTTGTGGAGCAGTCCGCCGCCTTCATCGGCGAGCAGTTGCCCAGGGAGCGCGGCGTCATGGACGTGCTCGCCCATCGCTTCAATGAAAAGATGCGCTACCATTGGCGCGGCATCATCGACTTCCTCAAGCTGCACTATGCCGTCAGCGAACGCGGGGACAGCGAATACTGGCGGCGGCATCGCGACCCGCAAAGCTGGCCCGGCAGCCTGAAGGACAAGATGACGCTGTGGCGGCAGCAAACCCCCTGGCACGAAGACGCCCCGCGCCTGGATGAGTTGTTTCCCTCGGCGAGCTATCAGTATGTGCTGTATGGCATGGGTTACCGTCCGCCCCACACGCCCGATGGCGGCTCGGAGGCCGAGCGGCGGCGGGCGGACGAGGTATTCCACGGCGTCAGGCAAAAGGCCGCCGAAATGACCCGCCTGTTGCCGGGCACCCGGGAACTCGTCAAGGCCATGGCCGGCCAGGCCGCAGCGTAAACCGGCAAACCACCGATGACCAACTACGCCCTGCTCAACAATATCGACCACGCCGAAACCCGGGTCATCACCGAACGCGCCGCCCGCTATGGCGACAGCGTCATGCAATCCCTGGTGTTTCCCTTCGAGTTCCGCAATGTGCAGGCCTGTTATCCCATTCTGTTCCAGCAGGATGCCGGGGGCCGGTTCTTCCCGCTGGCGCTGTTCGGTTTTCAGCAGGGGGAAAACCTGTATCTTGACGAAAGCGGCTGGCGGGCGCCGTACATTCCCGCCATGGTCCGCCGCGAGCCTTTTCTGATCGGTTTTCAGGATTCCACCCGGGAAGGCGGGCCGCAGCGCACCCGGGTGCTTTCCATCGACATGGAACATCCCAGGGTGAACCGCGAAAGCGGCGAGCCCCTGTTCCAGCCGCTCGGCGGCCGCACGCCCTTTCTGGAACAAACCGCCAATCTGCTGGAAACCATCCACGCCGGTATCGACCACGGCAAGGCATTCATCGCCGCGCTGGAAAAACACGATCTGCTCGAATCCATGAGGCTGGAAATCGAACTGAAGGACGGCTCGCGCAACCAGCTTATAGGCTTCCACACCCTGGCCGAGGAGAAAGTCCAGGAGCTGTCTCCGGAAGCCCTTGGCGAACTCCACGCAGAAGGGTTCCTCATGCCCCTGTTCATGGTGCTCGCCTCGCTCGGCAATCTGCAGCTGCTTGCCGAGCGCAAGAACGCCAGACTCGATGGGGCCGGGAAGCCGAACCGCGTCGCGGAGGGCCACAATGTCTGAACCGGCCCCGCTCAAACCCCTGGATTGCACCGGTGGAACAATTCCCCCGGCGGTATTCGAGTCCGCCGAGCCCCTGCTGCTGCAAGGTCTTGTGCGCCACTGGCCCGCAGTAGCCCCCTGCAGCGAATCGATTCCCGCCGCCGCCCGCTACCTGTCACAATTCTGGCGCGAAGAGCCGGTAACTGTCTACGCCGGGGATTCCAGCATCGACGACCGCTTCTTCTACAACGAGGATTTCACCGGCTTCAATTTCGTCGCCGGCAAGGCGAGCCTGCCCCGGCTATTCGCCAAGCTCGCCGAAACCGGGCGCGAAGAGCGCCTGCGGACCCTCTATGTGGGCTCGACTCCCGTGGACCGGTGGATGCCGGGATTCCGCCGGCACAACGACCTGAAACTGCCCGGCGAAGACGCCCTGGCGAGCTTCTGGCTCGGCTCGCGCAGCCGGGTTTCGGCCCATTACGATTTCCCCGACAATATCGCCTGCGTGGTGGCCGGCGAGCGGCGATTCACCCTGTTTCCGCCGGAGCAGATCGGCAATCTTTACGTGGGCCCGGTGGACCGCACCCCCTCGGGCCAGGCCATCAGCCTGGTGGATGTCGCCAATCCGGATTTCGAGCGCTTCCCCAGATTCGCCGAGGCTCTCGCGCAGGCAAGACAGGCGCTGCTTGCGCCGGGGGACGCCATCTTCATCCCGAGCATGTGGTGGCATCATGTGGAGTCCCGGCAGGACTTCAACATGCTGATCAACTACTGGTGGTGCGAGTCGCCGGAGTTCATGGGATCCCCCCTCAATGCCCTCATGCACGGCATGCTCGCCCTGCGGGACCTGCCGCCGCGGCAGCGGGAGCATTGGCGGGGCGTGTTCAATCACTATGTTTTCGAAGCCGACGAGTCGGTGTACGCGCATATCCCGGAAAGCGGGCGGGGCTGTCTCGCCCCGCTGGATGCGGCCAGCGCCAAACGCCTGCACGCGGAATTGTTGAATCGCATGAACAGGTAACCGAGATGGCGGCAATGCAAGATCGCAGGATACACAAGGTCGTTATCGCCGGCGGCGGCACCGCGGGCTGGATGGCGGCGGCGGCGCTGTCGCGGCTGATCGGCAAGACTCTCAGCATCACCCTGGTGGAATCCGAGGAAATCGGCACCGTGGGAGTCGGCGAAGCCACCATTCCCACCCTGCTCACCTGGCACGACCTGATCAAGGTCAAGGAGCAGGACTTTCTCAAGGCCACCCAGGGAACCTTCAAGCTCGGCATCAAGTTCGAAAACTGGCGCGATGTGGGCGAGGACTATATCCACTCCTTCGGCTGGACCGGCAAGGACAGTTGGGCCGCCGGTTTCCAGCACTTCTGGCTCAAGGGCCTCAAGCTCGGCGTCAGCCGGGAGTTCGGCGAATACTGCAATGAATGGGCCGCGGCGGTGCGGAACAAGTTCGCCGTGATGCCAAGCAAGGGCCTGAATTACGCCTATCACATCGACGCCTCGCTCTATGCCCGATTCCTGCGCGGCATCGCCGGGGAATTCGGCGTCCTGCGCCAGGAAGGCCGCATCGAATTCGTCGAGCAGGACCCGGACAGCGGCTATATCACCGCCATCCGCCTGCAATCCGGCCAGGTGATCGAAGGCGACCTGTTCATCGATTGCACCGGCTTCCGCGGCCTGCTCATCGAGCAAACCCTCAATGCGGGCTATGACGATTGGAAACACTGGCTGCCCTGCGACAGCGCCATCGCCCTGCAGACCGAATCCGTGGGGGAACCGATCCCCTATACCCGCTCCATCGCCCGGGAAGCCGGCTGGCAGTGGCGCATCCCCCTGCAGCATCGGGTGGGCAACGGCGTGGTTTTCAGCGGGCGCCACTGGAGCGCCGACGAGGCGACCCGGAAACTCCTCGACAATGTGGAAGGCAAGGTGCTCACCGAACCCCGGGTCATCCGCTTCAATGCCGGCCAGCGGCGGCGGCACTGGTACAAGAACTGCGTCGCCATGGGGTTGTCCTCGGGCTTCATCGAGCCGCTGGAATCCACCAGCATCCACCTGATCCAGCGCTCCATCATCCGCCTCATGCAGATGTTTCCCTACGACGGCATCCGCCAACCCGACGTGGACGAATTCAACAACCAGATGAAATTCGAAATCGACAATGTGCGCGACTTCATCATCCTGCACTACCACGTCACCAACCGCGGCGACACCCGCTTCTGGCGCCAGTGCCGCACCATGGACATCCCCGATTCGCTGAAACATCGCATCGAGTTGTTCAAGCAGGCGGGGCGTGTTTTCAAGATACCGACCGAACTGTTCGGCGAGAATTCCTGGATCCAGGTCATGCTCGGCCAGGGCCTGCTGCCCGAGCAGTACCACCCCATCGTGAACATGATGAGCGAGGAGGAACTGCGGCAATTCCTCAGCCGCATCCACGAATCAGTGGACAAGCTCGTCAGCCAGCTCCCCAGCCACCAGCGCTTCATCGACCACTACTGCAAGGCGGCAACGCCTGTATAGTTTTCTTCATTTTCATGAAGATGACAAAGCTTGACCGGCGCCCGGCCGGCAAGTGGTTCGCACGCCTGGCGTACTATAGCCCGGCCCTGATTTCCGCGAGGAAGGTATCGGCGAAACGTTCGAGCTTGACTGCGCCGACACCGTTGACTTCGGCGAACTCGGCCCTGGTGCGGGGTTGTCGCCGGGCCATGTCGATCAGGGTCCTGTCGGCGAAGATCACATAAGCCGGGACTTCCTGTTCCCTCGCAAGTTGCAGCCGCAGCGCCTTCAGCCTTGCGAGCAGCGCGGTCTCCGATTCGCTCAGTGGCTGGCCGCCTTCGAGTTCGCGCTGTTTGCGGACGGCTTTCGCGCCACCCGGGAGCATGGTGTCCTTGCGATAGAAAAACGCGCCTTCCCCTTTTGCCAGCGCGCGCCCCTTGGCGGTGATGCGGATGCCGCCATAACCGGCGATATCGATACTCAGCAATCCCGCGGCCACCATTTGCCGCACGAAAGAACGCCATTCGTTGGCGTTGCGCCCGGCGCCGGCGCCAAAACTGGGCAGCCGGTTATGGCCAAAGCGCCGGGTCTTGTCGGTGTCGGCGCCACGCAGCACGTCGATCAGATGCGCCGCGCCAAACCGCTCGCCGGTCTGCCGCGCCGCCTGCAGGAGTTGGCGCGCTTCCTCGCCGCCGTCGGCGCGTTCCGCGGGGTGCAGGCAGGCGTCGCAGTTGCCGCAGGGTTCGATGCTCTCGCCAAAGTATTCCAGCAGGCTGGCCCGGCGGCAGGTGGGCGCCTCGCAGTAGCCAAGCAGGGAGTCAAGCCGCTTGTGTTCCCGGCGGCGGCGTTCGTCTCCGGCCTCTTCGTTTTCGATGAATTGCCGCCGCATCCTGATGTCTTCCAGCCCATAAAGCATGCAGGCGTCGGCGGGGGCGCCGTCCCGGCCGGCGCGGCCGATTTCCTGGTAGTAGGCTTCCACGCTGGAGGGCAGGTCGGCATGGAAAACATAGCGCACGTCGGCCTTGTCGATACCCATGCCGAAGGCGATGGTGGCGACGATGATCACGCCGGACTCGGTCATGAAGACATTCTGGTTGGCCTCGCGCTGCTCCGGGCTCATGCCGGCGTGATACGGCAGCGCCCGCAACCCCTTGCCGGCGAGCATCGCAGCGCACTCTTCGGTTTTCCGTCGCGACAGGCAGTAGACGATCCCGCTTTCGTTTGCGCGACCGGCCACAAAGTCCGCAAGCTGGCGCTTCCAGTCGCGCTTCATGGTCACGGTCAGGCGGATGTTGGGGCGGTCGAATCCCAGTACATGCTGCTCCACCCTTCCCGAGAACAACTGTGCGGCGATGTCATTGCGGGTGATTTCGTCCGCGGTGGCCGTCAACGCAACTATGGGCGTTGCGGGAAACAACTGCCGCAGGCGGCCGAGGTCCGCGTATTCCGGGCGGAACGCGGGCCCCCACTGGGAGATGCAATGGGCTTCGTCTATGGCGAACAACGTCACCGGCAGGCGCGTGAGCGCCGTAAGCATGCGCTCGGTCATCAGCCTCTCCGGCGCCATGTAGAGCAGGCGCGTCTGGCCTGCGGCCGCCTGCTTCCAGGCGGCGACGTTCCGATCCCGGCTGTTGCCGGAATGGATGCCGTCGGCGGCGATTCCCGCGAGTTTGAGCGCCGCCACCTGGTCCTGCATCAAGGCCACCAGGGGAGAGATCACAACGGTGATCCCATCGAGCAGCAGCGCGGGAATCTGGAAGCAAAGCGATTTGCCCGAGCCCGTGGGCATCACCGCCAGCGCGTCGCGACCCGCCAGCAGAGCGTTGATCACCGCTTCCTGGCCGGGGCGGAACTCACTGAAGCCAAAGGTTTCCCGCAGCATGCGGCTGGCCGCGGGTTCGCCCGGGTCCGGGCCCGCGAGGTCGATGGCGGATGGGAGGCTGGCTGGCATGGACGCAAAATTCTTTTGTGAAACTGCCGGATTCGTGAGACCCCGGGCTATTCCGCGCTGTCGGGGGTCTCCCGCAGGCGCAAGCCGCAATGAACGCATTTGCGCGAAAACGGATTCAGCACGATGCTGCGAACGAAAAACTGCCGCCCGCAGCCGGGGCAGTTGCGCCGCGCCATATCCAGCGCAAACCCGAACCAGATCGCCATATAGACGAGCATGAAAATGTCGATTTCGCGCCTTCCCTCAAGCAGCAGCCAGACGCCCAGCATGTACACCGGCAGCGTCAGAAAGCAGACCATGAGCCGCGAGCGCGAGCGTTCGATCTGTTTCAGCGCCCTGGCCCTGGCGAGCCCGCTCTTGCGCGCGGCCTTGGCCCGCAGGCTTTCGCCGGATTTGCCTGGACCGCGCGGGGCTGTCATGGAGGCTCCTGGGTGCCGGGAATAAGCAGCGGGCAGAGTATCCAAACCGCATGGTGATGGCAAACTACTGGTAGCCCCTGGCCTGCAGTTCGAATAGTTTGGCGTATTGGCCGCCGGACTGGAGCAGGGATTTGTGGCTGCCCTGTTCCTGGATGCGGCCCTGCTCCAGGACGATGATGTGTTTGGCCATGCGCACGGTGGAGAAGCGGTGGGAGATGATGATGGAAATGCGCCGGGCGGTGAGTTTGCCGAAATGGGCGAAGATTTCCGCTTCCGCCCTGGCGTCGATGGCGGCGGTGGGTTCGTCGAGTATCAGCACGTCGGCTTTGGTGCGCATGAAGGCCCGGGACAGGGCGATTTTCTGCCATTGGCCGCCGGACAGTTCCTTGCCGTCCTTGAACCAGGTGCCAAGCTGGGTGCGATAGTCATCGGGCAGGTTGCGGATGAATGCGTCGGCCATGCCCTTGCCGGCGGCTTCGCGCACCTGGGAATCGTTGTCGAGTTCCTCCACATCGCCAATGCCGATATTTTCCCCCACCGGCAACTGATAGCGGGCAAAATCCTGAAAGATAACGCCGATCTTGCGCCGCAGGGCGTCGATTTCCCAGCGGGACAGCTCCAGCCCTTCCAGGGTGATGCGGCCCCGGGATGGCGTGTACAGCCGGGTCAGCAGCTTGATCAGGGTGGTCTTGCCACTGCCGTTTTCTCCCACGATGGCAAGGCTTTCCCCCGGCCGGATATGCAGGCTGATATTGTCGAGCGCCGGCGCGCCGGCGCCGGGATAGGTGAAACTGACATTCTCGAAACGAACGCCGTCGCCCGGGTCTGGCCCGCCGGACTGGTCACCGGAGGGTTCGGGGATTTCGTGCTCCAGGTATTCGGTGAGGGTGGACAGGTAGAGATTGTCCTCGTACATGCCGTTCACCGCGGTCAGGCTGCTGCTCACCGAATTCTGCCCAAGCCGGAACTGGGCGATGTAGGCGGTCATCTGGCCAATGGTGATGGCGCCGGCAATGGCGGAGAAGCCCACCCAGCCATAGGCGAAATAGAAAGCCGCGCTGGACAGCAGCCCCAGCAGATAACCCCAGAAATTGCGCCGCAGCACGAGATTGCGGTCTTCCCGGTAGATGTTGCGGAAAATGTTCACATAGCGTCGCAGAAAGAGCTTGCCGAGTTGCAGCAGCTTGACCTCTTTCACGCCATCTTCCCGGGTCAGCACCATTTCCAGATAGAACTGCAGGCGGCGCTCGGGGGAGCGGCGGCGCATGATGCGGAAAGCCTCGCCGGAAAATCCCGCTTCGGCGACAAAGGCCGGCAGGCCGGTGAATACCAGCAACACCACCACCCAGGGCGAGAACTGGAACAGCCAGGCGCCGATGGTGAGCAGCGCGACAAGATCGCGAATCAGGTCGAAAGTCTTGACGACCAGGCCGAGCGGGCGGCTCGAAGCCTCGCGCCGGGCGCGCAGCAGCTTGTCGTAGTACTCGGCGTCCTCGAAGTGGCTCAACTCCAAGGTCATCGCCTTTTCGATGATCATCACATTGATGCGATTGCCAAGCAGCACTTGCAGGATTGACCGGCTCACCGTGGTGATTCGCTGGGCACCGGTCATGAGCACCACGAGCCCCGCTTCCACCAGCACATAGAGAAGGGCTTCCGAGCGCGCCGCGGCCAGCGCCTGCGCGTCTTCGGCGGCGATGGCCCCCGCCACGGCGTCCACGAACAG
Organism: Pseudomonadales bacterium; assembly: GCA_022827425.1. GTDB lineage: Bacteria > Pseudomonadota > Gammaproteobacteria > Pseudomonadales > Pseudohongiellaceae > UBA9145. The sequence goes on from JAJDSZ010000124.1 coordinate 11,305, forward strand.
GCCGCCGACAAAGGCGATCGAAGCCGGCAGGACGCCATTGGCGATGGTCGCCACCGCCATCAGCAGCGTCAGCGGCAAGCTGGTGTCCCGGACGATACGCATCGCCAGGGCGCTATAACGGAAAACCGACAGGAATCTGCTAATCGGATTGGAAGGTGGTTCGGCCAAGGGCGTGGAATCTCAGGCGCCGATGGCGCGGCGGGCGAGGAAATTCTTCAGCGGAGAAGCGCGGTCGACGAGGTTAAGACCGGTGTTGCGCAGCCAGCGCAGCGGCAGCGGCCGGGCGCCGAACAGCCGCTGCAGGCCTTCCACCGTCCATATCATCCCCAGATTGTCGCCTTTGCGCCGGCGCTGGTAACGGCGCAGCAGCACCGGGTCGTTCAGGCGCCTCCCGGCGGCAAGGCCGTTGCGCAACTCCTCCGCCAGCGCCGCAACGTCCCGGATGCCCAGGTTCACGCCCTGTCCCGCGAGCGGATGAATCGTATGCGCCGCGTCGCCCGCGAGAACGACGTTGTCCTTCACATAATCGTCCGCGTGCCGCTGGCGCAAAGGGAATCGGAAGCGCCGATCGCACCATTCCACCGCGCCAAGACGGTGTTCGATGGCGGCGGCAAGACGCGCGCAAAACTGCTCATCCGGCAACCGCACCAGATCTTCCGCCTCGTCGGGCCGCGTGGACCAGACTATGGAGCTATGCCGAAATTCGCTTTCGTCGGCGGCAGCCAGCGGCAAGAAAGCCAACGGCCCCGTATCGAGAAACCGCTGCCAGGCCGTAAACTCATGGGGCCGCTCCGTCATGACCGTGGCAACCACCGCTTCCTGCTCGTAATCCCGTTCCCGGCTCGATATCCCCGCCAACCGTCGAACAGCCGAGTTCCCGCCATCCGCCCCCACCAGCAAACCCGCCCGCAATCTCCGCCCGCATTCGCCGGTCAGATTCGCCCCGGCCCCATCGCTTTCCAGCGCGGCGCTCGCGAAAGGCGACACGACAGTCAGATTCTCCTGCTCCCGCAACCGCTCATAAAGCCCCGCCAGCACAACGGAATTCTCGACGATCGTGCCCAGACTCTCCGCCCCCAGCGCCGCCGCCGAAAAATGAATCGACCCCGTCCCCTCCGCATCCCAGACCCGCATCTCCCGATAATCACAACAACGAACCGCCCGAACCCCGCTCCAGACCCCAACATCGACCAAAACCCGGCGCGAAGACTCATTCAAGGCGCTGACCCGCGCATCAAACCGCAATTCAGCCCCCTGAAAAGGCAACCCCCCCTCATCCGGCAACCGCCGCTCCACCAACGCCACACGCAAATCAAGCCCGTCCAGCAAACAGGCAAGCGTCGCACCGACAATCCCGCCCCCGGCAATCGCCAGATCGAACTTTTCCACTGCGCCATCCATGAACGCATTGTAACTTGTGAGTGACAGTCGAGCCTCTTGCGGAGGACGCATGCGTCGCCATCGTGGCAGACGTTCGTATCAATGCCCTGGCAATCGATCAGCCAAGCGCGCGGCGATAGCGAATTTTCGCTTTCGCGGATTCCTGCGGCGCAGGCTCCTAGACGCCGTCGGGAATCACCCCCGGGGTGATGAAAATCAGCAGTTCGGTGCGCAGGGTGTCGGTGATGCTGCGCTTGAAAAGCCAGTCGATGCCGGGGATGTCGCCGAGTATCGGGGTTTTGGATTCGGTGGTGGCGGCTTCTTCCCGGAATACCCCGCCCAGGACGATGGTCTCGCCGTCATCGACAAGGGCGCTGGTGATGACTTCGTTGGTATTGATGGATGGCACGCCGGAGGCCGTTGGCGAGACTGCATCCTGACGGATTTCGAGTTCCATGTTGATCTGCCCGTTGGGCGTGATGCGCGGCGTGACCCGGAGCAGCAGTACCGCATCCTCGAACTGGGTCACCGAACCCCCGGCGGCGCCCCCGGCCTGGGATTGATAGGGGATTCTCACGCCGGAGCGGATTTCCGCGGTGACCTTGTCCTGGGTGGTGACTTTCGGTCTGGCGATGATTTCGCCGTAGCCGCTGCTTTCCAGCGCGGCGAGTTCGAGTTCGATGAGTTCGCTGCCGCCGCTGTAGCCGATACTGAAGCTGCTTGCCCTGGCCGCCATGCCGAGATCGATGGCGAGTTCGTCCTGCCGCCGCCCCGGGACAATGCCCTGGCTGATGCCGTAGCGAATGTTGCCGCCCGCATCCGGAGTTCCCGCGGCGGCCCAGCGGACGCCGAAGTCCCGGGAATAGTCCGTGGATACATTGACGATGCGGGCCTCGATCAATACCTGCCGCACCGCCACATCGAGGCTGGCGAGCAATTCCCGCATCGCCGCCAGATTCTCCGCAAGGTCCTGCGCGATGATGGTGTTGGTGCGCATATCCACCGAGGCCGAACCCCTGGCCGAAAGCAGACCGCGGCTGCCTTCGGCCACCGCGGCGCCCTCGCCGGCGCCGAGCATGAGTTCGAGCAACACCGAAGCGTCCGCGTAATTGACTTGCAGCAGTTCGGTAACCAATGGCGCCAACTCCAGCGCCTGACGACCGGCTTCGAGTTCCCGCTGCCGTTGCAGGGCCATCTCCTCGGCGGTGGTGACGAACATCACATTGCCTTCCATGCGATAGGCCAGATTGCCCGCCCGCAGCACGAGTTCCAGCGCCTGCTCCCAAGCCACGCCATCAAGCCGCAGGGTGATGTCGCCGGTGACTGCCTCCCCCGCCACAAGATTGAAACCCTGGGCGTCGGCGAGGATCTGCAGGGCGGAACGGATGGGGATGGCCTGGAAGGAGAGGTCAATGCTTGCTCCGGCCTCGGGCGAATCAACGGGCTGCGCATCGTCCGCCGGGGCGGCCGCGGGATCGGTTTGCTGGGCTGCGACGGCGCTCGTGAGCAGGAAGCCGCAAAGCAGACAGTATGCCAATCGCTTCCGGGCGCCGAGCCATCCTGCGAAACTTGTATTCATCGATCTTCCTCCCGGGCCAGCAGGATTTCCCGGCTTTGGTCTGTGCCGTTGTCTCCCTGGCCCGATCCGAGCAACAGCACGCCGAGTTCTGAGATTCGCCTGATTCGGCTCCGGTTGCGGCCCAGGTCATCGCCGGGGCGCACCCGGTGTACCCTGCCTTCCGGATCGCGAATCAGCCCGCTCGGGCGTTGACCCTGTCTGAGCAGTCCCACGAATTGCAATTCATGCAGACCATACTCCGCCAATGGCCAGGAGTGCCCCTGGCCGGCTTCTTCATCAGGCGATTTGCGGAAAGGGTTCCTTTCGGAGTCCGCGAGATAACGGAACGGTGCTATCCGATGTGCTTCGAAGGGGGTGTTGAAGTCCGGATTTTCCCCGGCGGCGCCGGCCTCCGCATCGGACAGGGGGCGATAGCGGTAGCTGCGGGCCTCCAAAACCAGTTCCAGGCCGCCCTCCGACGCCACCGTCAGGCTGAAGTCGTGGCTGCTGACGATACGGTCGAGTGAAGCCAGGCCGCCGAGGAAGGCGCCGATATCATGGTAGGCGCCGGTCAAACGGATTTCCATGGGTTGCTCCACATAATGCCGGGCTTCGCGCTCATCCGGCAGTTCGATCGACTTGAATTCGAGACCTCGGACAAGCCCGAGGGCGGAAACTTCATCCATCAGCGCGGGAGTCTCGCTTTCGTAGGGCAGTTGCCGCAGCATGCGCATGTAAGGCGCTTCGTTTTGCCGGGCCCACTCGCGATAGCGGTCCAGCTCCGCGGCGCCGGTGGTCAGGCGCTGCAGTTCTGTCCGCAGCCCTGCCGCCTCAGTTTCCAGCCCGCCTTCGCGTTGCTGCAGGCCACGCAGTGCCAGAAAGTAGGCACTGCCGAACAGCGCCATGGCGAGCAGCAGGAGCAGGCAGGCCTGGACCGAGGCCGGCCAGTCGCCCATTCCCGCCGGCTCGCCCAGTTCGCGCCAGTCAAATTCGTTCAATTCGCGGATGATCCCGGCGATTTTTCCCATGGTTTCAACTCCCGTCTCCAGCGAGCGGCAAAAAGAGGCTGAAAGCGAAATCGCCGCTGACGGCGGCAACGCTTTCCGCTTCCGCCACTCCCGCGAGTTCCACTCCCCCAAACAGCGGCGAGGCAGCCAGTTCGCGCATCAATTCCGCAATGGCCGCCTGGGATTCGGCTTCTCCTTCTATGCGCAACTCGGCCCCGCTGCGGGCGATGCGGCGGTAGTGCGCCGCGTCCGGCAAGCTCCGGGCAAGCTGGGCGAGGATTTCCGCCGCCAGCGGCCGGCTGCGCTGCAGTTGCTTGAGCACTTGCATGTGCCGCAGGGTCTGCTCCTGCTCGCCCCGCAATCGCTCCGCTTCCGCGTTGCGGGCTTCGAGCCGGGCGACCTCGAAGCGCAGATGCCGGTTCTCGGCGGTGCTGTCGGCGATGTTGGCGCTGATTGCGCGATGCAGCAGCAACGACACCGCGCCGCATGCCAGCGCCGCAACCACGAGCAACGCCAGAAACCGCCGGCGCCGCCGCTCGCGCCGCTGTTCGCGCCAGGGCAGCAGGTTAACCATGGGCGGGGGCCCATCCATGAACGTCTCCCGCGATTGCCAGCCCTGCCGCAAGCAGCTGGGCCGGCGCCTCGGTTGCATTGCGCTCTTTTGCCTCTGCGGGGAATGGACTGGCAAGCGCCACCGGCAAGGCCAGCAATTGCCCGGCCTGTTCGGCCAGATTTCCCTCCACTGCGCCATCGCCCCAGAGCCACAGTTGGGCAATCCGGTCCGCCGGGGCGGGACGGGCAGAAGCGCGGAAAGCCTGCAATGCGTGAGCAAGCTGCCTGATGACGGCCTCGGCATAGGCCTCCGGACCCTGCCGCAGCGTTTCCTCGCCGTTGAATGGCCGCTCTTCGCAATGCAGCGAAGCACCGGCGGCCAGCACTTGCAGGCAGATTGCCGCCGGGGTGATTTCCGCAACAGCCACGGGATCTCCCCGCTGCGTTCGAGGACTAATGTTCAATGCGCTTGCGCCCCGCGCTTTTTCCATAGCAGAGACGGACGATTCTTCGCCTGCCGCATCTCGTTCAAACAGACCCAGGGCCCGCTCCAGGGCGTGATGCTCCACATCCACCGCGGCAGCCCGCAGCCCGCCCCGGGCCAGCGCCTGGGCTCGTATTTCCACCTGCTCGCGCCGGCACAGGGTCAGCAGCGCCTGACCGGCGCCATTCGCCGTCTGCCCCAGGCGACGGAAATCCATGCGCGCTTCCGCCAGCGGCCAGGGCGCCAGACGCTCGGCTTCGAGCAAAATCTGCGCTTCGAGTTCAGCGTCTGGCAAGTCAGTGTCCACCTCAAGCCGACGCTGCAAGACCGCCGAAGTCGGTACCGCGGCAACCGCGTCCTTCCCGACCATGCCAAGCGATTCCGCAGCTTCCTTGATCGCCGCGCCCACCGCATCCACATCCCGTACACTCCGATTCACCACCGCCCCGCCCGGCAGCGCTCGAATCGCATAATCCAGCGGCGCTCCATCACCCCCCGGCCAGTGCGCCAGCTTCACCGCTCCCGCGCCGATATCCACCCCAATCCGCCCCCGGCGACGTTTCAGGCCCAGCATCTCCGGCAGCCAGCTCCATATTCGAAAAGTCATGTATGCGCTCCAATCAACCAAGGTCCCCCATAGGTGTAGTGCAAAAGAGCCAACTTTGCGTAGTTCATCGGGAAAATTTTTCTTCGACGAGGAGATTCTGCGACTTCGCTACGCTACGCGCAGAATGACGGGTAGGGGTCTCCTGGGTGTATAATCTTCCGGGAAGCGCCGCCCGGTTGTGAAATGACAGCGCGGCACGGGAATTCCAGTGGACGCCAGACTGAAACCGTATGTGAAGTGGGGTGGCCTGTTCGCCCTTGCCTGTGTGGCGGGTGTCTGCATGGTTGCCTCCGCCGCCTATCTGTACCTCGCGCCGCTGCTCCCCTCCGCCGAAGATTACCGCCATGTGCAGCTCGAAACCCCCCTGCGGATATACACCGCCGACCTGCGGCTGATCGACGAAATCGGCAACCGCCGGGATCCGGTGGAATACGAAGATCTGCCCCAGGTGCTCATCGATGCGCTGATCGCCACCGAAGACGTGCGCTTCTATTCCCACCCGGGCGTCGATGTCCAGAGCCTGCTGCGGGGCTTTTACGGTTTCCTCACCGGCAACCGCCTCGGCGGCGGCAGCACCATCACCATGCAATTGGCGAACAATCTGTCCTTCGACAGCGACAACGTCTACATGCGCAAGTTCAAGGAGATCTTCTTCGCGCTGCAGATCCAGCGGGAGTTGAGCAAGGAAGAAATCCTGACCCTGTACCTGAACACGATCTATTTCGGCTCCGGCGCCGACGGCATCGGCGCCGCCGCCTCGGTCTACTACGGCAAGGAAGTCAGTGAACTCACCCTCGCCGAATCGGCCATGATGATCTCGCTGCTGCCCTGCCCCTCTTCCTGCAATCCCCTGGCGAGCCCGGACCGGGCTCTCGACCGGCGGGAAACCCGCCTCGCCAATATGCGCGATGAGGGCATGATCGGCGAAGCGGAGTTTGCCGCGGCCAATGCCATGCCGGTTACCGCGAACCGGCGCAGCCGCGACATCGAAGTGCCGGCGCCCTTTGTCGCCGAAATGGTGCGTCAGGAACTGTATGACCGCTACGGCGAGGACACCTACACCCAGGGTTTTGAAGTCATCACCAGTATCGACGGCGGCAAGCAGTTGCTTGCCAATGCCGCGCTGATCAATGGGCTGGAGAATTACTACGACCGCCGCCACGGCTACCGCGGCCCCAGCGCCAACTACCCGCCGGACCTGATCGAGCCGGAATCCCAATGGCTGCGCGAACTCGAAGGCGTGCCCACCTATGGCAACCAGCGCCCGGCCATCGTCACCGGCGTGCAGTCGCGGTCCTTCACCGCTCTGCTGCAATCGGGGGAAACCATTGACGTGCCCTGGGAAGGCATTCGCTGGGCCTACCGGTTCCGCAACCGCAACGAAGCCTGGCCTCCGCCCCAGGCCGCGGGGGATGTTGTGTCCGCGGGCGACCTGATCCGCGTGCGGGAATTCGAAGGCGAATGGCAACTCGGCCAGGTTCCCGATATCCAGGGCGCGCTGGTTTCCGTTTCCCCCGATGATGGTTCCATTCTGGCGCTGGTGGGCGGCTACGATTTTCGCCTCAGCCAGGTGAACCGCGTCACCACGCCCCGGCCTCCCGGGTCCAACTTCAAGCCCTTTCTCTATGCCGCGGCGCTGGCCAATGGCTACTCTCCGGCGAGCACCATCAATGACGCTCCCTTTACCCGGGGCGACTATCGGCCCGGCAATTACGAGAACAATTTCCTCGGCCCCATCACCCTGCGCCACGCCCTGCGGGAGTCGCGCAATGTGCCGGCGGTGCGGCTTTACGATCAGCTCGGCGCCTCCTCGGTGCTGCCTTATGTGGGCAAGTTTGGCTTTGACGCCGGCGATTTCCCCGGCAATGACCTGACGGTGGCGCTCGGCAGCCAGGATGTGCAGCCGCTGGAAATCGTCGCCGGCTACGCGGCCATCGCCAATGGCGGCTACCAGGTGGAGCCCTGGCTCGTGGAGCAGATCGCGAACATTGCCGATGGCGTGGTCTATACCGCCGAGCCCCCCTCGCTTTGCGAAGACTGCCAGGCCGGCAATGGCGCAGCCATGCCGGCGGCGGAGCCGGGGCGCGTCATCGACGAGCGCATCGCCTTTATTCTTGGCTCGATGCTGCGCTCGGTCATTGAAGACGGCAGCGGGGCCCGGGTGCAGCGGGAAATCGGCCGTTCCGACCTGATGGGCAAGACCGGCACCACCAATGGCCCGCAGGAACTGTGGTTTTCCGGCTTCAACCGCAATCTGGCCACCACGGTCTTTGTCGGTTTCGATCAGCCCGAACCGCTTGGCGAAAGGGAGCAGGGCGCCACGGTTGCGGTGCCCATCTGGATCGACTACATGAAACAGGCGCTGGCGGATGAGCCGGAAGCCAGCCTGCGGCGGCCGGATGGCATCGTTGACCGGCTGGTGGACCGGGAATCCGGCGCCCCGGCCATACCGGGCGACCCGAATGCGGTGTTCGAATATTTTCTTGCGGAAAATGCGCCGGAGATCAATGCCGCGCCGCCACTCGGCAGCGAAGCCGACGCCAACGAACAGCCGCCGCTAAGCACCGAAACGATATTTTGAGTGGAATCGCGTTCCGAAGGCCGGCGCCGTCCCGGGATCAGGCCTCAGACGCGACGATCGCCAAAGCGTCGCTTGAAACGATCTACCCTGCCGCCGGAATCAAGAATCTTCTGCTTGCCGGTGTAGAAGGGATGGCACATGGAACAGACCTCGATCAATATGTCCCTGCATAGCGTGGACTGGGTCTCGATCACATTGCCGCAACTGCAGGTCGCCTTGATCCGCGAGTATTGAGGATGGATGTCAGGCTTCATGAAATGATGTCCCGATTAACGACCGGCGAGCCCAAATTCCGGCCCACCGCCCCAAATGGCCGAGCATTCTAACAAACCCCGCCAAACAAGCAAGTGCCAACTTTTCCATAGCGGCAGTTCTCATTTTGGCGCTCCAATCTTCATGTCATTCCGCGCGAAGCGAAGCCCTCCCCCCACGTCACCACGCGAAGCGAAGCGTAGTCGCAGAATCTCTTGCAGTGGCCACCCAATGAGATCCTGCGACTGTGCGCAGGCAGAGCGCCGCCAATTTGCGCCTGGCGGCGTTTTGTCTGCGCTGGGGCTCAGGGCCTGACTGGCACCCGCACCGTTTTTCGCTGGGCTATCTGCAGGTCCATGTCCTGGCGTAGCCAGCAGGTGCGGCGTTTGATCAGGGAACTGGAATCGGCGAAGTCTTGACAGACGATCTGCATCTGCTCGGGAGCAGTCGCATTGTGTTGGGCGACTTCGGCGTGGTTCGGCGCTCGCTGGCCCGTTCCGTTTTCCGGGATGGCCGCGCAGGCCGCGAACAGGATGGGCAGGGCGATGGCCGTCCCGAGTCGTGTTGCAATATTCACGATTGAAAACCTCCAGGCTGAGTGATTGTGGATGCGCGCCGACCGCGGGTGGATGCCCCGCAAGGCGCAAGCGGACCTCCGGGGCGCGCCCTTGGCCGGTGCGCGGAGAAAGCCTAGGAAGGGTTTTCAGAAATTGCGTAATTTGCGGGGAAAATAATTCGAGGCGGCTACATATTGTATGCTTGCGACAGCGGGGCCGCCGGGTTACCCACTTGTCTCGAAACTTTTTCGCCCTGACTCCTGGCATTTCCCCCAGACTTTCCTATGCTTTGCCTCCGAAGCACGAGATATGGGCCTTGCGCCCGAAATTTGAGCAACTAATGGAGGAAATCATGCAGCCGGCGTTTGACACACTGAGCGCATTTCGTAAACTGGAACAAGCGCGGGTTCCGAAGGCGCAAGCCGAAGCAACCATCGAAGTCATGAACGACGCCACGACCTATCTGGTCACCAAAGAATATCTCACCGCGGAGCTTGGCCGGCTGATGACCAGGTTGGATGAGCGATTCGATAAAATCGATGAGCGATTCGGCAAAGTGGAAAAGAGCATCACTGGCCTTGACGCAAAACACGAAACGAACCTGGCAAGGTCGCAAAAGTTCATGATGGCGACCATTTTGGGAACCTCACTGACAATTGTCGCCATGCAGTTTGCGACGCTGCTTGTCGTGTTGGGCCCCTTGCTCACCGCAAGCGGGTAAGCTTTGCCCGGAGACTGGGTGTTGCGCCTTGCAAGGCATGTGTAAAACTATTGCTCCGAATGCAAAACCCCCGGCCGAGGCGGGGTTTTGCTTTTTTCCCCCGAAATACAGCATTTTTGAAAATCTTTCCTATCCTTTGTGCCCATGCAAGCGCTCGGGGCAACCGGCGCCACTGCATCCACAACCTGTAGAGGAAGGGAATTATGGATCAAACCTTTGACACACACGCCGTATACCGTAAACTTCAAGATTCCGACGTGCCCGAACGGCAGGCGGACGCTATCGTCGAAGTCATGAGCGACACCATGGGAAACCTGGTTACCAACGAGAAACTGACTGCGGAGCTTGACCTGCGCTTCGGCAAAGGGAAGGAGGACTTCATCCAACTGAAAGGGGGCTTCGTCAGCCTGAAAGAAAGCCTCATTGAACTGAAATCCGAAATGAACGAGCGGTTCACAAAACTCGAAGCGAAACTGGAAACGGATATCGCAAAGTCGCAGAGATTGATGATAGCGACAATCCTGGGATCCTCACTCACCATAGTCGCAATGCAGTTCGCCACGTTGCTGGTATTCCTTCGGCCACTGCTGGGTGAGTGAGAGGGCACATCCCGTCCTCATTTCCGCTCTTGCTTTCAGGCGGCGTCCGGAGCAAGAATTTTCTTTGCTTTGAAACGCAAAATCCCCGACCGAGGGTGGAGGCCGGTCGGCGTAGCCGATCAAGAGCGCAGCTCTTGAAGGGCTGAACGGCTTGCCATGGAAGGCAAGGCTGGGGGCTGGCGAAATCTCAAGAGCCGCGCCATGGAAGGCATGTACGATCCAACTGCCCCAAAAAGCAAAACCCCCGGCCGGAGCCGGGGGTTTGGTTGGGGGTGGCGAAGCCGCCGGCGTTCGAGGGATCAACCATCGACGAAATCGGCGGTTGTAAGACCGATATTGCCGGTGAGATAGATGACATGATCGGTCGCGATATCCAGATCACCGTCGCCATCGATATCGATAAACACCCAGGTGTTTTGGTTGATTCCATTACTGGCTTCATGGACCACCGCCACCGAGTGCTTGTTGATGCTGCCGCCAAAGCCACCGTCCGTGGGAGTCCTGGTCTCGAAGAAACCATTCGCGTTGGCCTGGACAAATGCTTGCAGCGTGTTGTGGCTGTCATCTATATCCGGTGTGTTCGGATTGGTGTCGTGATCGACAACCGGATCATTTGCATCGATAACCCATGCATTCGTATCGACATTGTCCAACTCGGCAGCCTTGATCACTCCCTGGAAGCTGTCGCGCAAGGCCTTCGGCAGCACGATGGAGTCATCGGCAACTATAAACTGACTGGCGGCAGTTTCACCACCGATGGTATCCATCCCGATTGGATTGCCGTTCTTGAAACTCAATTGCGAATCGGAAACCGCCTTGATGATGAACATGTCGTTGCCTGCGCCGCCAATCAAGGTGTCGCCGCCCGCGCCGCCGGTCAATTCATCGTTGCCGGCGCCGCCATTCAGCGTGTCCATGCCGTCGTTGCCTTCGATCTCGTCGTTGCCTCCACCGCCGGTGAGCATGTCCATGCCGCTGCCGCCCACCAACTCCAGTTCGCCGAGGGCATTGGCCAAGGAGTTTGTGCCGTCGTCACGATCAGGGTTTGTGCCATCGAAAATAACACCGCCGGTGTTATCGCTGGCATCGATCAGGTCCAGTTCGCCGAGGGCGCCCGCGGTGGCGTCGGAATCGATCTTGATCACAAGCATCGCGTTTCCGCTGACGTAGATGTCCTCTATGTTCGCGCTTGATCCCGCATCCAGCGTCAGCATGTTCTGATAGTCGGCCGCTCCGGGACGGTTCGTCGCGGGAGACGTCCTCGAGCCGCCGGCCATGGCGCTTGAGTCGATATTGAGCGCTTCGATTTCGCCGTCGGTCTCAAGCATCAAGTCCACTTCACCCATGGTGCCTTCGGCAGATTTCGTATCCATGTCGCCACCGATGGCCAGCAAGTTGACATCCAGTTCGCCGCTGTATCGGACGCGGGTCTCTGCCGGCATCATATGGACGATGTCGGCCATAGTAGCCATGTCTTTCGCGCCATGCACGGTGATTCCCATGCCGTCCGCCATGTTCTTCAGCATCACTTGTGCTTTTGTGCCACCTCGGGCAACCACGGTATCGACGCCAAGACGCGCGACGTCATACGTCCCCCCGGTGCTGCCGCCAACATCCAGAATCTCGAAGTTCGAGAAGATGGATTTGGTGGTCGCGCCGTCCTTGTAGGTCTTGTCCGGGGCGGACAACTTCAGCGTGTCCATGCCTTCGCCGCCATCCACGCGGCTCTTGTCGCTGCCGCCATTGTCGCCGACGAACGTGTCATTCCCGGCGCCCAGGTCCACCATGAGGCCAGCGCCACGATGCGCTCCCATGACATTGACCGTGTCGTTGCCGCCGCCGGAACTGACGCTCGCAAGCTTGGCGGTTGCGGAACTGGTCAATGTGAGCTTGTCGCCTCCATCGCCGGTCATGACGGATGCCAGGGCGGCGCCGCCCGCGGTGATCATGTTGGCGCCCATGTTTCCGCTTGCGTCGATCATGGCCAACTTGGCCATTCCGGACGCATCCGTGGTGAACTTTCCGTCGCCGCTCACGGTGAGCATTGCCAGCGAGTTCGAAGCGGTCGTATTGTCGAACTTGTTGACATCCAGCACCAGGTTGGCGCCGAGGTCCACGGTCAGCATCTTCACTTCGTCCGACGCCAGATGGAAATAGGAGTTTCCAACAACCGCAATATCGATGTTTTCCGCGGAACCTGCGCCCTTGATGCACAGTTTGCCAGCCGTCTTCGGCATGCCGTTGGTATTGAAGGAGCCGTAATGGTTGACGGTAATCGACAAATCTTCCGGCATGTCCTTTCCGTCAGCCATCTTGGACTCATTCTGGACCAGCACAACCGCCTGGGTGTTGTGCAGCTGGACGGTTTCGATCGCGTCCGAATGCACCTTGAGGGTGGGCCCGCCGCCGCCAGATGGAGGAAGCGGCGCGAAATACTCGATCCGCTCCATGGACACATCGGTGGTGGGGAGGGCGGTTGGTTCGGCTGGAATGTTGTCGCCCACCTGAGTTCCGGTGTATGTCCAAACCAGGATTCCATTCTCAGGATGGTATTGGAGGGTGTAATCGCCAGAGGTAAGTGCGGTGTTTCCTGCGTCTGTCACATTGACAAGATCTTTGCTCATCTCATCTTTGGCGACCTTGATCTCAATCGGGTCACCACTGTTGGTATCGGCGTGCATGAGATTTACCCGGTCCCCATTCGGAGCCAGAACGAACCCGTCAAAATCCGTCCTCAGGTTGTAGTGGGAGCGTGTGTCTGAAAGCTCTCCCGTGTCTTTCGGCATATCCCGAACCACGCCATCCACGCTGACGCTGGTAACGGTTTGGGACTGTCCGCCTCCGGCATTCTTGCCGATGGTGACGCTCATGCCACCCTTGACCATCACCGACCCGGTGTGGCCGCCGGAACCGATATGCACCATTGAGCCCATGCCAGCTTCGATATCGACAGCGCCGCCGGCGCCGACGATTTCCACATCACCGTGGAAAGTCCTGTCGGAACTGACCATGGCGCCATCCACCATGACCTTGACCGAGGTTTCGTCATCCCGGCCGAATCGTTCCAGGGAAACGCTTTCCAGCCCTTCCCAATCGCTCAAATCGGCGTTCACGCCGCCCACGGTGTTGATGACAAGGTTCTCGACATTGCTAATATCCTCGGTGCCGAGAATCAGTTCGCTACCGCTGTTGACGCCAAACACATGGATGGTGTCGTTGCCCGCGCCGCCGTCGATGCTGTCGAAGGAACTCAGGGTCTCATTGAAGAGACCGTCAGCCCCCTGCTCCGGCTGGGCGACAAAGGTGTCGTCGCCATCGCCGCCATTGAAAACATCGATCGTCGGCGTGAGGACATAACGCATGCCCATCATCGGGTCTTCCATGACGGGATTGTCGATGGCGTCGATGGCCATGGCGACGCTGTCGGCGTCCGCGGTGACGCCTTCCAGCACGCTGGCGGACGGGTCCGCCATGCGGGCGTCAATGGTGTAGTGCTCGGCCACCATGACCTTGTTGTGGAAGGCCGTCGCGGCCATGCCGAGATCTGCGTACAGCCCATGGGACTTGTCGGCGGCGATG
>JAJDSZ010000055.1 GCA_022827425.1 Pseudomonadales bacterium
TTCCCAGTACGCCATGCTGCTGCGCGGCTCGAGGCAATGATGCGGCGTGCCGGCGGTAACGAAGGACTCCTCGACGATGACTGCGCTTTCGGCAAATCCGGCTTCAATTTCTCCGTATGTCCAGCCGTCGGCGAATTCCACCTCCCGGGGTTCCTCGCCGCGGCGGAATTTCTCCACTTCCGCGGCAGGCCACTTGATGCGGGAAATACCGCCGCGGATCGTCGCGTTCTCGTCCGCCAGCGGCGCCGTCTGGCGCAGCACATTGCCATCGGGATAGGCGTCCGGGCCGCCTTCCGCCAGTGAGACCAAGGGGTCGGTCACAAAGGGACGGCGCTCGAAATCCACCCGGATTCTGCCCAGGGCCTCCTCGGCAATAGCGTCGGAAACCGCTGCCACCGCCAGAATCGGCTGGCCGATGTAAGTCACGTCTTCCCAGGCGAGCATGGGATTGTCCGGGGCGCTGGAGGGAGGCAGGTCGGCGGCGGTGATCATGCCGAGCACGCCGTCCATGCGCAGGGCTTCGGTGGCGTCGATATTCACCACCCGGCCGCTGGGCATGGGGCTGGTGTAGAGTCTGGCGTACACCAGCCCTTCCGGCTGGAAATCTTCCACGTATTTCGCGGCGCCGGTAACCTTCCCTTCCACATCGGGCGGGGTGAAATCCTGGCCTATATGCTGGAAAGTCATGACAGCATCTCCGCGGCGCGCATGACGCCGTTCAGATAGTGGTCATAGGCGCCGCAGCGGCACAGATTGCCGGCAAGGGCCTGCCGCGCCTGCTCCCGGGTGGGAGAGGGGTTGGCCCGCAGCAGGGCTTCCGCGGACATGACCTGCCCCGGCGTGCAGAAGCCGCACTGGGGCGCGAGTTCCTCGATGAAACCCCGCTGCACCGCGCTGAGGCTGCCGTCGGGCAGGCGCAAGCCCTCCACCGTGGTGATGGCGCGCCGCTTGACGGTATGGGTCAGCAGGGAACAGGCGTAATAAGGAGCATCGTCGAGCAACACGGTGCAGGCGCCGCATTCGCCCCGGTTGCAGGCCACCTTGGCGCCGGTGAGGCCGAGCTTGTTGCGCAGGGTGAAGGCCAGGGTCTCGCTGGGGCCCGCTTCCACCGGCCGCGCCGCGCCATTGATATTGAGGGTCAGCAGCCGGTCCATCACGGCGCCGGGGCGCGGCTGCCGGGCTCCGGCGATGTACGCGCCGGAAGCCGCCGCCGCGCCGGAAAAGATTACCCCCTTGATGAATCGTCTTCGGGAAAGCCGGATATCTGTCACGATTTCCTCCTCTGGGCTGGCCGGTTGACCGGGCAAGGCGCCGGCGGGGCGACGACCGGTTTCCGGCATTGCCGTAAGGCCCATACCGTACTCACGGGGGCGGCGAAAAGCAAACGCCCGCATTGGTAAACCATGGCGCGGTGAAGTACCATGCGGGGCAGTGGGGCGGCAGCCTGCAAATTCAACAAGACCAGCCAGCGACAGGCGGGACGCGGTGGACAGGAATCATGAAGCAAGACCCGGTAAAAGTTCTTGTAGTTGACGATGAAGAAGACCTTGAATTACTGATCCGGCAGAAGTTTCGCCGCCGCATCCGCAGCGGCGAACTGGAATTCATGTTCGCCCACAACGGTCGGGAAGGGCTGTTGAAACTGGCGCAGCACCGCGATATCCACCTGGTGTTTTCCGATATCAACATGCCGGTCATGGATGGCCTGACCATGCTGCACCAGTTGGCGGAAGCCGACCTCGACGTGCAGGCGGTCATTGTTTCCGCCTATGGCGACATGCCCAATATCCGCACCGCGATGAATCGCGGCGCCTTTGACTTTCTCACCAAACCCATCGATTTCGCTGATCTCGAGATCACCCTGGAGAAGGGCATCGCCCATGTGCGCAGCCTGCAGGCTTCCCTGGAAACCCGCGACAAGCTCGTGTCGATCAAGCGCGAGCTGGAAGTCGCCAGCCAAGTGCAGATGTCGGCCCTGCCCCAGGACCTGCCGGAAAATCCCCATTACGACGTCAAGGCGCAGATCTTTCCCGCCAAGGAAGTCGGCGGCGACTTTTATGATTATTTCCAGATCGATGACCACCGGCTCGCCATCGCCATCGCCGACGTGGCGGGCAAGGGCATCCCCGCGGCGCTGTTCGCCATGGTGACCCGGGCCCTGCTGAAGACCGTGGTAAGCCAGTACGAAAGCCCCGCGGCGGCGCTCAAGGCAGTCAATCTGCAATTGTGCGACGGTAACGACAGTTGCGTTTTCATCACCCTGTTCTTTGGCGTGCTCGACCTGCGCTCCGGCGGCTTCCTCTATTCCAATGCCGGCCACAACCCGCCCCGGGTGCTGCGCGGCAACGGCGCCGTGGACGTGGTCCCCTCCACTGGCAATCTGGTTCTGGGAATCGACCCGGATGAAGACTACGGCAATGCCGAGGTCCAGCTCTATGCCGGCGACAGTCTGGTGCTCTACACCGATGGCGTCACCGAGGCGGAAAATGTCGCCGAAGAGGAATACGGCGAGCCGCGTCTCGATGAACTGCTTGGCGGTATGGTGGAGAAGGGCTCCGGGGGCATTGTGGAAGGCATCGTCGCCTCGGTGCGGGATTACGCCGGCGAAGCCGAGCAATCCGACGACATCACCTGCGTGGTGACCCATTTTCTCGCCCGACAGGATCCATGACGCGAAGCCTTGCCAGAGCCTCCCGCCTGCCGCTCGCCGTGCTTGCCGCCGCGCTTGGCGCGGCGCCGGGTCTGCATGCCGCCGAGGAGCCGGTCATCCTGTTCGGTCAGTCCGCCGCCCTTGCAGGCCCCACCCGGGAACTCGGCGAGGGCATGCGGCTCGGGCTGGAAGCGGCCTTCAATGAAATCAACGCGGCGGGCGGCGTTCACGGCAGGCGGCTGGGACTGATTTCCCTCGACGATGGCTACGAGCCCGAGGCCGCCATCGTCAATACCCGCAGATTGATTGAGGAAGAACAGGTGTTCGCCCTGATCGGGCCGGTGGGCACGCCCACCTCCGCGGCGGCCCAGCCCATCGCCACCGAAGCCGGCGTGCCCTATATCGGCGCCTTCACCGGGGCGGAATTCCTGCGGGATGCGGAAGCCCTGCCCAATGTCATCAATGTGCGGGCTTCGTATTTTCAGGAAACCGAGGAAATGGCGGCTCGTCTGAACCAGGACCTGGGCCTGGAAACCGTCAGCATTTTTTTCCAGGACGATTCCTACGGTCGCGCGGGCCTCGCCGGGCTGCGCCGGGCGGTGGATCTTTATGGCATGGAAATCAGCCGGGAAGTGGCATATCCGCGCAATTCCGAGGCGGTCAAGCTCGCCCTGCTCGACCTGCGCCGGGCCGGGGCCGAAGCGGTGGTGATCATCGGCGCCTACCAGCCCGTGTCCACCATGATCCGCTGGGCGCGCAAGCTCAATTATTCCCCCTATTTCGTCAATATTTCCTTCATTGGCAGCGAGGCCCTCGCCCGCACCCTCGGCGAAGACGGCGAAGGCGTGTATGTCACCCAGGTGGTGCCGTTCCCGGAGGACGCCGGTCTGCCGGTGGTGGCCGAATACCAGGCCGCCCTGGGGCAAATGGATTCCGGCGCCGCGCCGAGTTTCGTCACCCTGGAAGGTTATCTTGCCGGCCGGCTGGCTGCCGAAGGCCTGCGTCTTGCCGGGCCCGAGCCCACCCGGCAGGGATTTCTTGAGGCGCTCAAGACCTCGGGGGAAATCGACCTGTCCGGGTTTCGATTGTCCTACGGCAGGAACGACAACCAGGGCTCGGATCAGGTCTACCTGACGGTGATCGACGAAAACGGGGATTTCGCCTCGGTGGACAGAATCGGCAACCCATGAGCGAGACGGCGAAAGAAAACACCGGCGCCGGGACAGTGGAAGTGCCGGTGATCGACCAGGACGGCGATCAGCTTCACCCCGAACGCGGTTTCCTGGGCACCATCGCCGCCCGGCTTTCGCTGATCCTCCTCGGCAGCGTGCTGCTGGTGGCCACGGCAAGTCTGGTGGCCTGGTTCGCCCTGCAGCTCACCCTGGGCTATCAGTCCCGGATGGCCGATGTGGACATGCCCAATATCGTCGATTCGGTGCAGATCGCCAGGCAGAGCACCGCCCTGGTCAATGGCGCGTTCCGCATTATTTCCGCCCGCACCCGAGAGGAACACGAGGCTGAAGTGGCGGTGGTGGAGCGCGACCGGGAATCGCTGGAAACCGCCATCCAGGGGCTGGAATCCCGGGCCGAACTCGAAGAGAACACCGGTCTCATCCGGCAACACATGGCGGAACTCGGCGGCCATCTCGCCGCCATTCAGGATTCCGCCCTGCGCCGGTTGCTGATCGAGGAAAGCCTGACCCGGCTCACCGCGGAGTTGGCGGAGATCAACCGCAATATCGAATCCGATCTCGTCCAGGCAATCGACGACCAGGGCTTTTATCTGGTGGAAGGACTGCGCTCGCTGGATGACACGCCGGACGCCCTGGAGGTTCGCGCATCGGAAGATGAGTTCACGGTTTTCCGCAACCTCAATGTGGTCAATCAGCAGGCCAACCTGGCGGTGCTGCTGCTCGATGAAATGCTGGTGCTCAATGACCGGCAGTTTCTTCCTCCCATCGAGGAACGTCTGCTCAGCGCCATCGCCAATACCCAGCGCTCGTATTCGGCCCTGCCGGCCTCGGCCCAACTCGCATCCCTGGGCGCCAGCCTGCAGCGGTTGGACCGGATCGCCACTGGTGATCAGGGGATCATCGCCCTGCGCCGGGAAGCCCTGCTGCGGGTGGAACAGGAACAGCAATCCCTGGACATGGCCCGGGACGCCTCCGCCCTGCTCGACGCCGATGTCAGCATTCTGGGCGGGCTGATTACCAATAACGCCATTCTTTCCAGCCAGGCGGCCCAGCAATCCGCCGCCAATGGCATTGTCGTGCTGTTTTCCATCAACCTGGTCAGTGCCGTCGGCGCGCTGATTTTCGGTTACTTCTTCGTCTGGAAATCCCTGGCCCGCAGGCTGACGGCCCTGTCCGGCGCCATGCGCGAGATGTCCCGGGGCGATCTCGAAGTCGCCGTTGCAGTGGGCGGCAATGACGAAGTCACCGACATGGGCGAAGCGCTGGAAAAATTCCGCGAATACGCGCTCGAAGTGCAGCGTCTCAATCTCGTGGAAAAGCTCGCCCAGGAACTCGACGCCAAGAATGAAAGCCTTGAGTCCACGCTGAAGGAGCTCGAAAAAGCCCAGCAGCAGATCATCGCCGAAGAAAAGCTCTCCTCGCTTGGCCAACTCGCGGCGGGTATCGCCCACGAAATCAAGAATCCGCTCAATTTTATCGGCAATTTTTCCGAAATCGCCCTGGAATTCGGCAAGGAGATCGACGAACTGCTTGAGGAAATCGAGGAATCCGACGCCCGGGAGGACATCCGCGAAATCGTCGCCGACCTCGCCAAGAGTCTCGCCAAGATTCGCGACCACAGCAAACGTGCCGACAATATCGTGCGCAGCATGCTCGAACACTCCCGGGGCGGCGAGGGCGAATGGCGCCCCACCGATCTCAACGCCGTGCTCAAGCAGTATGTGGAGCTTGCCTATCATTCCATGCGGGCGCTCAACACCGGCTTCAATATGGAACTTGTTACCAACTTCGATGAGGAAATCGGCGAACTGGAAGTGGTGCCTCAGGAAATTTCCCGGGTGTTTCTGAACCTGGCCACCAATGCCTGCCAGGCGCTCGATGACAAGCGCAAGAAAGACGAAGACTTTGAGCCGATGATCACTATTTCCAGCAAAAAACTGGAAAATGAAGCCGAATTCATTTTGCGCGACAATGGCCCGGGTATTCCCAGGAAAATCCGCGAGAAGATTTTCGAGCCTTTTTTCACCACCAAGGAGGGCACCAAGGGAACGGGTCTCGGCCTGTCCCTGACTACGGATATAATGCTGCGGCACGGGGGCTCGATTTCCGTCGATTCCGAGGAAGGCGAATTCACGGAAATGAGATTGCATCTGCCGCTGAAGTCCCGGCGCAAGTCGGAAGAAGCCGCCCAGGGATGAAGTTGAATGGCCGGACTTGCGCCGAACCGGAGGAAAAACTCATGAGCCAGTCAGGAACGTCAAGTGCGGGATACCCCGCGGGCAAGGCCCTGGTGTTCGCGGCCGCGGCGCTTGGCGCCGGCAGCGCAGCCGCCCAGGAAACGGCATCGAGTTTCGCCGACGCTATCGCCAATGGCGATGTGGCGATGGAATTCCGCTACCGCATGGAAACCGTGGACCAGGCGGGATTCGACGAAGACGCCATGGCTTCGGTGCTGAAGTCGCGCATCGGTTTCCGGCCGCTCGATATCGGCAATCTCGGCTTCTTTTTCGAGCTTGACAATGTTTCCTACCTCGGCGACGACGATTTCAACAGCACCCGCAACGGCAAGACCGGTTATCCCCTGATTGCCGATCCGGACGGAACCCACGTCAACCAGGCCTACATGGATTTCAAGAATGAAGGCGGCTACGTCCGGCTTGGGCGGCAGCGGATCAATCTCGACGAGCAGCGCTTCATCGGCGGCGTCGCCTGGCGCCAGAACGAACAGACCATGGACGCCCTCACTGTGGTGAACGAGTCCCTGGACAATATCCGCCTGCACTACAGTTATGTGCATGGAGTATCGCGGATTTTCGGGCCCGAAGACGGCATTCCCACGGATTTCTACGACAGCAACACCCATCTGCTGAATGCCGCCATCGATCTGGCTCTCGGCGGCAAGCTCGTGCTGTACCACTACGCGATTGACCTGGAAAACGCCGCTCCGCTTTCCAACCAGACCACCGGCGTCAGGTTCAGCCAGACCATCGACGGCGGCGGGCTGGAATTTCCCTTCAATCTCGAATACGCGCGGCAGGGAGACTATGGCGACAACCCGATAGCCTACGACAGCAACTTCCTGCTGCTCGAAGGCGGCGTGGACATCCGCGACCTGCGCCTGATGCTCGGCCACCAGCAGTTTGGCGGCGACCTGTCCGAGCCGGAAATGATGTTCCGCACCCCTCTTGCCACCCTGCACCGCTACCAGGGCTGGACCGACCGCTTCCTGACAATCCCCGGCCAGGGCGTGGAAAACACTTATCTCACCCTCACCAGCGGCGGATTGACCCTGAGCTGGCACGATTTCAGCTCCGAAGCGGGGCCGGACCATTACGGCAGCGAGTGGAACATCTCCTGGCAATACGCCATCGGCGAGAACTACAGCTTGCTGCTGAAGTACGCGACTTATGACCCGGACACCCACGCCATGGATATCGACAAGGCGTGGATCCAGTTCACCGCCACTTTCTGATGCGGGAATCGCTCCGGGGTAATAGGAAATTGTCCCGGATTCAGGCAAACTAGAGTGGATTTGGGGTAGGCTGAAAAGCAAAAATTGGGCCGGATCGGAGGCTGGGAGCCTGGAGCAGTGAGCAAAGCGGAACTGAGTATTCGGGTGGCGAACGACTTGAAGGAACTCGCCACTATCGCCGAGCGCGTTGACGAATTCTGCGGCCAGCGCGAAATTCCCATGGCGGTAGCCTACCAGGTCAATCTTTCGCTGGATGAATTGCTTACCAATACCATCAGCTACGGCTATGACGATGAAGCGGCCCACCAGATCCGCATTGACCTGCAACTCGATGGCGACCGGCTCCTGGTCCGCATCGAGGACGACGCCAGGCAATTCGATCTCACCGATAGCGATCCGGTTCGGGCGGATACGAGTTCAAGTCTGGAAGAGCGCACTCCAGGCGGGCTAGGGATCTTTCTCGTCCACCAGATGATGGACTCGGTGAGTTATCGCCGGGAGAACAACCGGAATGTGGTATTGCTCGGCAAGAAGTTCGCGGCGGAGAAAGCGGAGAACTAGCCTGGATATCTGGCGGGCGACCGGCCCGCCCCCGGGCTTATGACCCTGCGGCGGCGATTGCCTGGCTGCGGTCAGGCTGGATGTTGATGATCTTGTCGAAGCCGCTGACTTCGAATACTTCCCGGATCGACTTGGAAAGCGAGCAGAGCATGAACTTTGCGTTGCGGTTCTGCAGCAGCTTCGCGGTCATCAGGATGGCCCGCAAGCCCGCGGAACTGATATAGGTCAGGTGCTCCATGTCGAGTACGACCGCGCGGTCCCCTTCTTCAATGGCGCCCTTGACGGATTCCTCGAACTGCATGACGTTCGAGCCGTCGATCCGTCCCGTCACCATGGCGGACAAGATGCCGTCCCGCCGTTCAACATTGACCTCAATCATTGCACTCGCTCCATTCCAGCTTTTCTGGCCAGACTGATTAACCGGTTACAGGTCAGGATCCTGCAATACCACAAATTCCGGATACGCTTCAATTCCGAGTTCCGCCACATCCTGGCCGTGGCGTTCCACATCCAGCGTAACCCGCACTCCCATAAGCCGCCTGATAGCCAGCCAGAAAAGCATAGAGGCGGAAAAGACAAAGGCGCCGATCGCCAGTATTCCCGCCAACTGGACCAGCAAATTGCCGCCGGCCACTATACAAACCGCAAGAGTACCCCAAATTCCGGCGAACAGGTGAGCGGGTACCGCTCCCACAACATCATCGACCCGGAAGTGCTCCAGCACTTTCACTCCGATCAAACCGATCGCTCCGCCGACCGCGCCGATGATTATAGCCCAATAGTGCGCAACAATATCGGGGCCCGCGGTAATCGAAACCAGGCCGGCGATCACTCCGTTGAGGCTACCCATCAGATCGATGCGGCCGAGCACCGGCCGGCTCAGGGCGATGGCCGCGATAAACCCGCCGCAGGCCGCCAGGTTGGTATTCACCAGGATATTGCTGATGGCCACGGCGTCGGCCACTCCGCTCAGCGCCAGTTGCGAGCCGCCGTTGAAGGCGAACCAGCCCATCCAGAGAATGAATATGCCCAGGGTCACCACGGGGACATTGGAAGGCGGGGTCAGCTTGACGCTGCCGTCTTCGCGGAACTTGCCGTGGCGGGCGCCGACGACAATGGCGCCGGCCAGCGCCGCCCAGCCGCCGGTGGAATGCACGATCGACGATCCGGCAAAGTCCTGAAAGCCCAGCTCGGCAAGCCAGCCGCCGCCCCAGGTCCAGGCGCCCACCACGGGATAAATCAATCCCGTCAGCACGGCCACAAAGAGGAAAAACGACCACAGCCGGACCCGCTCGGCGAGCGTGCCCGAAACGATGGAGCAGGTGGTCGCCACGAAAACCATCTGGAAGAACCAGTCGGACATCACCGAGTAGCCGTTTTCCATCACGACCGCCGCGGCGCCCCCGTCGCCGCCGAGCAGGGCCTGCTCGGCTCCCGAGGTGCCGTAAAACAGCCGCAGGCTGCCGATAAAGCCGCTTACGTCCGTATACATCAAGTTGTAGCCGACGAGGTAGAACATGATGCCGGCGATGGCGTACAGGCCCACGTTCTTGAGGCAGATCACCGAGGCGTTCTTGGTGCGCACCGAGCCCGATTCCAGCATGGTGAATCCGGCGCACATCCACATGACGAGAACGCCCCAGATCAGGAAGGAAAAGCTGTTCAGGACAAATTGAATTTCCGGGCCCATAAATAAATTCCCTGGGTTGTCGCGCTAACTGTTCGCCTTTCCCGCTGCCGCTATCGGGCACCAGGAGCCTGCGCCACGGGAATTCACGGCTGCAAATCCGCTCCCGTCCCCGGCGCAGGCTCCTAGGGAGTGGTTTCCACGCCTATGGTTTCCACTGGCCCGAAGCCGCGGATTTCCACCACCACGGGTTCGCCCCGGGAACCGTCGTAATGCACCGCGCCCGCCGGGTGGAACATGAATCCGCCGGCTGGAATCGGCGTGGTCCGCTCCATGTCGTGGCTGGCGTCGACGCCGGCGTGCCAGGTTCCCTCGATCACCGTGATGAAGCGGTCCTGATCATGGTAATGGGGGTTGCTGGTGCCTCCCGCCGGGAAGCGGATCCGCATGATGTACAGGCCTTCTTCCTGGGGATTGCCGTAAAGAACATGCGACTGGGTCCGATTGAGGCTTTCGTCCCATTCGATATCATCGAGTTGCACGATGACGAAATCATCCCATTCGGCAGCGAAACCGGCCGGCACAAGCAAGGCCAGCGCGGCGATGAGGTAGCGAATCTTGGTCATGGGCTGGTCCTGTTTCCGTGTTTGTCGGGTGTTGGCGCCGGTACGCGCGCGCAGGGCCAACCGGTGCAATATATAAGCACAGGGCGACCAAGGCAAGAGGCAGGAGCCATCACCGGGAACTCTCATTGTGAAGAGTCTTGCCCGGGAATCAGTACCGCTTTGTGGAACTCGCCTGACTCTGCTAGATTGCGCCCATGAATCAAGGAGCGGCCAACAAATCCGATTTGCGTTCCCTGGGGGATCTCGCACCGGAACAGGTGCAGTCCACGGTGGATCAATACAGCGAAATCTACGACGGCGGGCTGGAAAGCAGAAAGGAAAACTACCGCTCGCTCGTCAATCACTATTACGACCTGGTCACCGACTTCTACGAGTTCGGCTGGGGCCAGTCTTTCCATTTCGCCCCCCGCAAGCGGGGGGAAAGCTTCAAGGCCTCGCTGCTGCGGCATCAGCACTATCTCGCCGACCGGCTCCGCCTGGAAGCCGGCATGACCGTGATCGACCTCGGCTGCGGCGTGGGCGGGCCCACGGGCAACCTGGCGCGCTATTCCGGCGCGAGCTTCGTCGGCCTCAATAACAACGCCTACCAGCTTGAGCGCGCCAGAAAGCACACCCGGGACGTGGCGTCCCTGTGCCGCTTCATCAAGGGCGACTTCATGCGGATTCCCGGGGAGGATGGGAATTTCGACGCGGCAACCGCCATCGAATCCATGCCGCACGCCCCGGACAAGACCGCGGCCTTCCGCGAGGTCTTTCGCGTACTGCGACCCGGCGGCTGTTTCGCGGCCTATGACTGGTGCGTAACCGAAGCCTTTGACCCGGACGACAAGACCCACCAGCGAATCAGGCACGACATCATGGTGGGCGACGCGCTGCCGGATATTCCGCGCCCCGCGGAAGTGACCGACGCCTTGCGGGAGGCCGGGTTCGAAGTCATCGACGCCCACGACCGCGCCAGGGAATCCGACCCGGAAGCGCCCTGGTACCGCGCCCTGCAGGGTCGCGACCTCAGCCTCGCCAGCATTCCCAGAACCCCGGTCGGCCGAGCCGTGACCAATTTGGCGCTGCGGGCGGGAGAGCGCCTGCGGCTGGTGCCAAAAGGCTCCCGGGCGGTGAGCACCCTGCTCAACACGGCGGCGGACGCATTGGTCGAGGGCGGCAAATCAGGCACTTTCACGCCGATGTTTTTCTTCCTTGCCCGTAAGCCTGAATAGCAAGCGCCTGTCTCGCCCTTGTCACCGCCCGGCGCACCTCCGCCGGCGCCGTGCCGCCATAATGATCCCTGGCCGCCACCGAGCCTGTTACGGCGAGAACTTCATGCACATCCGCCTCGATCAAGGAAGAAAAGCCGGTGAGTTCATCAAGTTCAAGCTCGTGCAGTTCCTTGCCCCGGGCAATGGCATGGGCCACCGCCTTGCCGGTGACCTCGTGCGCGTCCCGAAATGCCGCGCCCTTGCCCACCAGATAGTCCGCCAGGTCCGTAGCCGTGGCGCAGTTCCGCGCGGCCGCCTCCAGCATGACTTCCCGCTCGCATTCGATTGCTGGAATGAGTTGGGCGAAGGCGGACAGGCAATCCTTGAGGGTATCGACCAGATCGAAAACCGGCTCCTTGTCTTCCTGGTTGTCCTTGTTGTAGGCCAGGGGCTGTGACTTCATCAGGGTCAGCAATGACAGCAGGTGGCCATACACCCGACCGCTTTTGCCGCGAACGAGTTCCGGCACATCGGGGTTTTTCTTCTGGGGCATGATGGAAGAGCCGGTGCAGAAGCGGTCGGGCAGGCTGATAAAGCCGAACTGCGCCGACATCCACAGCACCAGCTCTTCCGCCATGCGCGACAGATGCATCATGATCAGGCTGCCCGCGGCGGCAAGCTCAATGGCGAAATCCCGGTCGCTGACGGCGTCGAGGGAATTGCCGGCCACAGCCTCGAAGCCCAGCAACTCGGCGCTGCGGGCGCGGTTTATGGGGAAGCTCGTGCCCGCCAGGGCTGCGGCGCCCAGCGGCGAGCAATTGGCCCGCCCGCGGCAGTCTTCGAGACGACCGTCATCCCGGACGAGCATTTCATGCCAGGCGAGCATGTGGTGGCCGAATGTCACCGGCTGGGCCGACTGCAAATGGGTGAAGCCCGGCATGATGGTTTCGGCTTCCCGCTCGGCGAGGTCCACCAGCGCCGATTGCAACTGCCGGAGCAGACCGCGCAGGGAATCGATTTCCTCCAGGACATACAGCCGCAGATCCGTCGCCACCTGGTCATTGCGCGAGCGTCCGGTGTGCAGCTTCTTGCCGATTTCGCCGATGCGACCGGTGAGGGCCGCCTCGATGTTCATGTGGACGTCTTCGAGTTCCGCCGACCACACGAAATCGCCCCGCTCGATCTCGGCCTGAATCGCTTCCAGCCCTTCGGTGATCTGCCTGACCTCGTCCTCGCTCAGCACGCCCGCCTCGCCGAGCATGGCGGCATGGGCCAGGGAACCGGCTATGTCCTGCCGATACAGGCGCGCGTCAAATCCCACCGATGCGGTAAAGCGCTCGATGAAACTGTCGGTAACCTCGGAGAATCGACCGCTCCAAAGTTTGTCGGGCTTGCCGGAACCGGCATTGCCTTGCTTTTCGCTCATTGCATCCGCCCGCTGCGGCGACCCGCCGCCAAGGGCCGGCGATTATACCAGCAAGGCCGAGATTTCCCCGGCGGCGGATGTCCAGCGGACGGACAAACGCCGGGTGATTGCATAGAATGACGGTGTCTTTCCCGTGTCTTTATCCCGCATGCCCCGAATGCGCCTGAGAATTGCGAGCCGCAACAGTCCCCTGGCGATGTGGCAGGCGGAATTCGTCAAGTCGCGTCTTGAGCGGGCCCATTCCGGGCTCGGGGTGGAGATTGTCGGCTTCACCACCACCGGCGACCGGCTGCTCCATAGTCCGCTCGCGCGGCTCGGGGGCAAGGGGCTGTTCGTCAAGGAGCTCGAGCGGGCCATGCTCGATGGGGAGGCCGATATCGCCGTGCATTCCATGAAGGATGTGCCCGCCGGGTTGCCCGCCGGGCTCGGACTTGCGGTGATTTGCGAGCGCGCCGACCCGAGCGACGCCTTCGTATCGAACCGCTACCAGAGCGTTGCCGAGTTGCCGACTGGTGCCAGGGTGGGCACTTCGAGCCTGCGTCGGCAGTGCCAGCTCAGGCTGCTGCGGCCGGACCTGGAGCTTGCCGACCTGCGCGGCAACGTGGGCACCCGGCTCGGCAAGCTCGATGATGGTCAGTACGACGCCATTATTCTCGCGAGCGCCGGCCTGATGCGGCTGGAACTCGAGGCGCGAATCCGCTCGCGACTGGCCGTTGACGACTGCCTGCCGGCGGCGGGCCAGGGCGCGGTGGGCGTCGAATGCCGCAACGACGATGAACAGACCCTGCGTCTGCTTGCCTGTTTGCACCACGAGGACACGGCGGCGCGGGTAGCGGCGGAACGCGCGGTGACCACGACGCTGCAGGGCGGCTGCGAACTGCCCATTGCCGCCCATGCGATATTGCGCGGCGGCGAGTTGCATTTGCGGGCGCTGGTGGCTGACACCGCTAGCAGTGAAATTCTCCGCGCCGAGGGCAGCGGCCCGGTGGCGGAAGCGGAATCCACCGGTCGCGCAGTCGCGGCAAGCCTGCTTGCGCGCGGCGCGGACCGGATCATCGCCGGCCCGCGCGATACCAGTCAATCCTGAGAACTGGCGGTCACCGGTGAAAAATCGCCGCATCCTCATCACCCGGCCCGCCGACCGGCAACAGGAACTCCGCGAAACGATAACCGCGCTGGGAGGCGAGGCGCTCAGCCTGCCGCTGCTCGCCATCGAGTCCATGGAGCGGAATGATCGCTTGCGGCAAGAACTGGACTGTCTGGCCGATTTCGATGCGCTGGTATTCGTCAGCGCCAATGCCGCCCGATTCGGCGCGGAAGGCATCAAGGCGACCGGCGCGTCACTGTCTCCCGCCGCAACCCTGTTCGCGGTGGGCACCGCCACGGCCCGGGAAGTTTCCCTGCTGCTCGACCTTCCGGTATACAGCCCGTCCAGGGGCAGCGGCAGCGAAGCATTGCTCGAATTGCCCGAGCTTGCTGCCGTCGAGGGCCGGAAAGTCGCGATCTTCCGGGGCGAAGGGGGCCGGGAACTGCTTGCCGAAGAATTGCGCCGCCGCGGCGCCGAGGTGACTTATGTCGAGGTCTATCGGCGAATCCCCGCTCCGGATGCTGGCGCGGGCTTGCAGCGGATTCTCGCCGCAGGCGCCCTCGATGGCGTCATCCTCACCAGCGCCGAGGCGCTACGGCATTGGCATACGCTGCTTATCGCCGCCGGGTCGGATGGGTGTCCCATTGCCGCGCCATTCGCGCTACCATTGATCGTGCCTTCCCGGCGCGTGGCGGAGTTGGCGGCGCAGCTTGGCTTCAGCGTGGCCATCGATGCCGGCGATGCCGGGGCAACAGCCATGGTCGAGGCCCTCGCCGCCCATTTTCGGCGGCAGGGCGCCTGAACCGCGAGAGACGCGCTGAAACGCGGCGAACTGATGGGACAATACTGAAGTGACCGAGAAAACGGTTACCCCGAAACCCCGTTCCGAAGCTGCCAAAGCCAGAACCGCCAAGGCGAAAAGCCGTTTGGCCCGGCAATCGCATACCGCGCGCAACCGATTTCTGATCCTGCTGTTCCTGTTCGTTTCCCTGCTCGCGGCTTCCGGCTATCTCCTGACGCAACTCGCGCTCATGCGGGGACAGGTGGAAACCCTGGCCAGCGAGAATGCCGAACTTGCCGACACCGAAGCGGCTCATGCGGCAACCATCGAATCCATGCAGCAGCAGCTAGCCGCGCCGCCGGAACCGGCGCCCATGGATCTTGCGCCGCTGGACGACCTGGAACAGCGCCTGCGCCAGGAAACCGACTCCCTCAGCCGGCGGCTCGGCGAAGTCAGCGCCGCCCAGCGCAGCCTGCAGGCCCGGCCCGAATATGGCTGGAAGCTGCGCGAGGCCGCGTATCTGCTCAATCTCGCCAATCGCAAACTGCAACTCGAAGCCGATATCCCTGGCGCCATCGCCCTGTTCGAAAACGCCGACCAGGCCCTGGTGGACGCCGAACGCGACGGTGTCTTGCATATCCGTCAGGCCATTGCCCAAGAGGCCGCCCGGCTTCGCGCCCTGGAAGCGGTGGACCGGGAAGGAATCTGGTTCCGGCTGGAAAGCCTGCAAGGTGAAATCGGCCGGCTCGACCTGCTCGCATCCCTGCGCGAGTCGGTTGCTTCGGGCGCCGCCCCGGCAAGGCCGCCGGAAACCGGCTGGCTGGCCGCCGGGCTGGAATTCCTTGGCAGCGTATTCGTCTGGCGACGCTGGGAAGAGCGACCGGAATTTGAACTGGTGGCGGGGCGGGAGGAGTTCATTCGCGAGGCCATCCGGGTGCGAATCGCCCAGGCCCAGCTCGCCCTGCTGCGGCGTGACGGCGCCATGTACCGCGTCAGTCTGCAAGCCGGCCGCGGTGAACTGCAGGGCTTTGCCGCAGCCGAATCGGTAGCCCGGCTCACGGCGGAGCTGGATGCCTTGCTGGCAATCGAGATTGCCCCGGAGTTGCCGGTGCTCAACGAGTCGCTGGACCTGCTCGGCGAATTCCTCACCGGCCTGTCACAATGATCCGCCTTTTCGTGTATTCCCTGGCGGCCATCGCCGCCGCCCTGCTCGTCATCCTGTTTACCGATTTCCCCGCCGACCCGGGCTACCTGCTGATTGCGTTCGGCGATTCCACCTTTGAGACCAGCCTGCTCGCCCTGACCCTGGCCCTGGCGGTGATCTATCTGCTGTATCGGCTGCTGCGCCTGTTGATTGTCTGGATCAACCCCTGGCGGTGGGCCCGGGCCGGCAGGCGAGTGGGCGGCCTGTTCCATGCGGACCGCCGCAGCAAGACCGAACAGGGTGCCCTGGCGCTGTTTCGCGGCAACTGGCAATCCGCCTACAACCTGCTGATGCAAGGCCGCAATGAGCCCGGCGCCGGTCCGGCGAGTTATCTGCTGGCGGCTTACGCGGCCCACAAACTCAAGCAGCCGGAACTGTGGGCCAATTGCCTGGAAATCGTCGAGCGGCGCTACCCCGGGGCGCGTTCCACGGCGGGTATTGTCCGGGCCCATCTGCTGCAGCGCAATCAGCGCCCGGACCAGGCGCTCAAGGCGATCAACAGCCTGCGCAAGACCGTGCTCAACGACGCTTCCCTGCTTGGCCTGCTGCAACAGATCCATATCGATCTGGAAGACTGGGACGAGCTTGAAAAGCTGCTGCCGGCGCTGGAGCGCAATGGAGCGGCCGGCCCGGAAGAGATTCTGCGCCTGCGGCGGCATATCTTCGCCCAGCGGCTCCACGGCCTCGCCGCCGGGCGCGACACCAGCCTCGACCACAGGGAAAGCTTGAGCAGGCTGCGGCAGTTCTGGAAAAAGGCGCCGGAGGAGTACCAACTCTCCCCCGCATTGACCAGCCTCTATGCCCGCCATGCGCTGCGCCATGGCGGCGGCAAAGACGCAGCGGCGGCCATTGAACACACACTCGGCAGGGAATGGCGGGCCAGTCTGATCGAACTGTATGGCGTTCTCGCGCTCGGCGATGACATGCGGCGGCTCAATCTTGCCGAAGAATGGCTTGCCAGCCGCCCGAGGGACCCGGACCTGCTGCTGAGTCTCGGCCGTCTCTGCCTGCGCAACGAACTCTGGGGCAAGGCTCGGGAATACCTCCAGGCCAGCATCGGCAGCCAACCCGGCGCCGCCGCCCACGGCGAACTGAGCCGCCTGCTCGAAAACCTCGCCGAGCCCGAAGCCGCCAAACGCCACCTGAACCAGTACCGCCAACTCGCCGCCGAACCCCTGCCCGACCTCCCGCAGCCCGCGGTAGACAAAACTAGTGCGTCATCGAATACATCAGATAGTTGATGCCG
Organism: Pseudomonadales bacterium; assembly: GCA_022827425.1. Classification (GTDB taxonomy): domain Bacteria; phylum Pseudomonadota; class Gammaproteobacteria; order Pseudomonadales; family Pseudohongiellaceae; genus UBA9145. The sequence goes on from JAJDSZ010000055.1 coordinate 17,067, forward strand.
AGGCGGTAGGCTGAGTTGGCATAGCGGGTGGGATAGGCCGGGTGGTAGGTGTGTTCCCAGCCATCTCCCATGTCGGAATTCCAGTTGACCAGCACCATGACCCGGCCGGCATCGTCAAGTATCGCATGATTGCTGGCATGATCGATGCCGCGCTCGCCGAACTCATCGGTGCGATACAGCGCGGGAATCATCTGTGGCCCGTCGATGTCGTAATAGACATGGAAAATCTCGTGGTCCGGGGGCAGCTCGGTAATCTCCCGGTCTGGAAAAACCTGGCTGAATGCGGCCTGGAAATTGTCCCACTCATGTTGACCCCAGAAATCGTCGATCAACAGGAACCCTCCCCGCAGCAGGTACTCGCGAAGGTTTTCGATTTCCGCCGGGTTCAGGATGACGCCACCGTTCTGGCCCACTTCAAGCATGTAGAGAAAAGGGTAGTTGAAGATTTCCGCATCATCGAGGCGCAGCACGATGGGATTGCTCATGACGCGGATATTGGTCAGGCGTGAAACGCCGCGCAGGAAATTCTCATCGGAAGCCGGAAAGTCGATGGCCCAGGCGCCATAGCCGAAGCCGCGCCCATAGTAGGTATCAAACTGCACCCGCACGAAATTGAATTCCCCGGCGCTATCGTAGTCGATCTCGGGACTCTGGCCGGCGGCGGCCGATGCGACGAGCGGCAGCAGGAACTGAAACAGTCTGCGGATTGTCAACATTGGATCCCGTGGCACACTTCAAATTCCTTTTCCATGTGTACAGATTTTTGCCGGATGCCGCAAGCGCAATGCGGATTGCCGCCTCGTGTATCAGGTTCGCGAGTTGGTATTGCCGGATCCCTTCAATCCCAACATGCCGGCGCCCCGGCAATGTAGCCGAAACCGAAGCTGGCGTGGCCGGCGATTCCCATCCTGGCGCCGCCCACTCCCCGTCATTCCGCACGAAGCGAAGCGGAGTCGCGGAATCCCGTGAACCCGGCGCTGCCACTCCACGGGAGATTCCGCGACTGCGCGCGGAATGACGGAAGAAGAGGTCTATCGTGACATGGCCTCTCGCAGGGACTCCTGCTCCATGCACCTGAGCGCGTCGGCCACGGGGAGCCAGCCGGGCTGGCCGGCGGCGGCGTGGAAATGCGCTTCGGCGGGGGTGACGATCGTGGCGTCGTTGGCCCCGCCGGAGAAGGTCTGCCCCACCCGCAGCCAGCGCTCCACGTGGGACGC
>JAJDSZ010000045.1 GCA_022827425.1 Pseudomonadales bacterium
GGCGAAACCCGCGCGGCGATCCGCAACCATCCCTTGCTGGAAGGCGTGGATATCCCGAACAGCGGCGGCGAGGGCTGGTCGATCCAGATGGCGACGCCGGAAATCCTGGTCCAGGCCCGGGCGCTGAGCGAAGGCATGGCCCAGATGGAGCCCGACGGGCCGCTGACGCTGAACGCGCGCGACAAGACCAGCGGCGAGGTGCTGGCCAGCGTGCCGCTTCCCGCTCCCGGCCAGTACGGCCTGATGAGCTACATGCATGACGGCCGGCAGTACATCGTCGTGCAGATCGGCAGCTCGCGCACCGATTTCCCCGGCGCCCTGGTTGCCTATCGTTTGCCGAACTGACGTTTGAGCGAAGTATGTAGCTTGACCGGAGATCGGTGACGCAGATGCAGTGGTTGCAGCACCCGCTTCGTCTCCCGGCACGGGGCGGGTCGCAATACGAGGGTTAACGCTTTAGCCCGCCATACTCGACGCATGCCTCGCGTAGCGAATCGGGCGCTGGTTCACGAAGCTCCTGCCTTTCGTTACACATGCGGTACAACTCCTTGGCGTGTCTCTCACAGTCGCGTTCTCTCCTCAGTTTGGGGTATCGTTCTTGCTCTTCTACATTTTCTCCGTCGAGATATGCGAACCACGTCTCGATGTTCCTGCGCGGCACCATGACGACGACGGGATCCTCCCGTTTTCTCCGCGGAACCCCTTCTTTCTCGCACTGATTTTCAAGTTGCCCGCGCCGTTGGTTGGTAGTGAGGTTGTCCGCGTCGATAACGACGAGCAGCGTGGCTCCGTGTTTCGCTCTCACCGCTTGCATTTGCGTGGGGTATTGTTCTCTCACCCACTGCTCCGCGGATTGCGACCCGTGAGGAAGCTCGACCGTGTCGATATCCCGGTGACTGAAATTCCTTCTCTTCAGAAACCGCCTGACGAAAGCATCGGTTTGATTGTCCTCGCAAAGCAGGACGATCTGGACTCCCCTCATTCCTGCCATCCCCTTGCAACGATTTTGGACAGCGCCAGCCCGTCTATTGATTTTGGTGGTTTAGTGCTGACGCGGACGGGGCCGGCGCCTTCCCGCGAGAACCAGCGCCCGCTGGCCCCCCCGAGGTAATCTATGGTGACGGGATGATGGGATGCAATGACCAATTGCTCCAAGCTTTCGCCGCAGCGCTCGCCGGCGGCAGCCAGCCAGGGTTGGATTTCGCGCAGGGCGAGGTAATTGTCCGGTTCGTCGAGAAACAGGCTTGGGCGCTGATCCGAGAGGAATATGAGGCTGTACAGCGCCATCAGCATGCGTTGGCCGTCCGAAAGCTGGCCGAACGAATAGGGGATTGATTTCCCGCCGCTGTCCTCGTCGCGGAAGGAGACTTTGAGTTCCAGCGAGTTGACTCCGGCTCTCTTGAGGTCCATCGATTCGAAGCCCGGCATCGCTTCGCCGAGCGCGTCGAACAGACCCTGGAGCGCCCCCATGTTCCCCCGCGCCGCGTCGTTGTACCACTCGGCGAAATTCCGCATGCGCCAGTCGATAGTGTCGAAGCGGCCATTGTCCCCCTTTGCTTCTGCCTCGAAAATGGGTGGGCAGGGGCAGGCGATGATGAAATTCCTCAACTCGTTTTTGAACGCGGTCACTTTCCTGTTGTCCGACCTTTCGTGCAGGGCGCCGATGCCGGAGCGGCTCCAGTCGAAGGGAAGAGAGGGGCCCGGCTCGTAATTCTTCTCGTTGTAGAGTTGGGCATTTCCCATCTTGAATTCAAAGATGGGTTTGCCGTCATACCGCAGCGACTCCTGCGCGATACGCACTTTTTGGCTGTCGCGTTCGTGCTCGATCAAAACGACATACTGGTAAAATCCGTTCTTCGATTGCACGTCCAACTCAAAACGCTGTTCATTGCGATTCTGGGCCAAGCACAGGTCGCGCGCCGGGAACTCCTCGTCCACTCGATTGCCCCGCGAAATCAACGCGCGGATCCGTCGCAAAGCGTCGAGAACAGTGGTCTTGCCGCTGCCGTTGCCACCGAGCAGGACGTTTCGCTCATCAAGACCGAGTTCGAAATTGACGAAGCATTTGAAATTGTCTGCGTAAAACCGCGTGAGCATCCGGAATTCTCTTCTTTGCGATTGAAAGCTACCCTGGCCGCGTTCCAAGCAAATCGGGACGGCTCGGTGAAACCGGCGCGGAGGAACGCCATGCAAAGGTGACTATACCGCAACCAGGTTGATCAGGCGAACGAGAGAGCTGACCGATAGGAAGCCGTTCCATTATCGGTGTGATCGACCGGCTGCGTGGCTCGTTTGAAGACAATTCGGCGCTGGCTTGACTTGATGCCTCACCCCCTGCGATTTGTGGCATGATGGGTTTTCCGCAATACGTTGGGCGGAGACGGTTTGGGTACCCGTCGTGCTGAATATGAGGGTGGGGAGATGAAAAATTTGATTCTCTGTTTGTTGGCCGGATCGCTGGCGGGGGCGAGCGCCGCCGCGCAGGAGACCCGCCTGCTTGAGCCGGAAGACCTGTTTGAACTGCAATCCGTGGGCAACCCGGTGATCAGCCCCGACGGCGGCTGGGTAGCCTACACCGTGAACTCGACCAGCCTGGAGGAAGACAGTAGCGAAACGCGTATCTGGATGGCTTCGACTACCGACGGCACCGTGCTGCCGATGACCGGCGAGGGATCTTCCGCCGGCAATCCGCAATGGAGCCCGGACGGACGCTACCTTTCCTTCACGGCCTCGCGCAACGACGGCGAGACCCAGGTCTGGGCGCTCGACCGGCGCGGGGGCGAAGCGGTACAACTCACTCATGTCGAACAGGGGGTGAGCGATTACGCCTGGTCTCCCGACAGTTCCCGTCTGGCGCTGGTGATTCGCGACCCGGAAGAGGAATCCGAAGGGGAAGACGGCGAAGAGGAGGAAGCGCGCCCCTGGGTCATCGATCGCCTGCAATTCAAGCGCGACTACACCGGTTACCTCGATCGCCGCCGCACACACCTGTTCGTGCAGGACGTGGCGCCCGGCGCGGAGCCGGAAGCCATGCAGATCACTTCCGGCGATTATGACGACAGCGATCCGGCCTGGAGTCCGGACGGCAGCCTGATCGCCTTCGTCAGCAATCGCACCGAGGAGCCCGACGCCAACGACAACACCGACATCTGGGTGGTCGCGGCCGACAATCCCGACGCCGGCTCGACGCTGTTGCAAATCACTTCCAATCCCGGATCGGATACCTCGCCCGCCTGGAGCCCCGACGGCCAGACGATCGCCCATGTCAGCGTCACACAGCCCGAGATCATCTGGTACGCCACCAATCATCTGGCGATCTCGCCGGCCACGGGCGG
>JAJDSZ010000107.1 GCA_022827425.1 Pseudomonadales bacterium
GCTCGAAGACATGCAGGGCCTGAAGATGCGCATCCCCAGCCTCGGCGGCGAAGTGTTCCGCCGCGCCGGCGGCACGCCGGTGACGATGCAGGTCAGCGACGTCTTCAACGCCTTGCAGACCGGCGTGCTCGACGCCACCGAATTCATCAGCCCCTACAACGATCTCGCCGCCGGTTATCACACCGTGGCGGATTACTATTATTACCCCGGCTGGCACGAACCCGGTTCGACGCTCGAAACCGTCATCAACAAGGCCGCCTTCGACGCCCTGCCGCCGGACCTGCGGGAAATCCTGCTCACCGCCACCGAGGCGATGAACCAGTTGCTGCACGACGAACTCACCGCCAAGAACAACGAGGCGCTGCGCATCCTCGTCGAGGAACACGGCGTACAGCTACGCAAACTGCCCGACGACGTGCTGATCGAACTGCGCCGCATTTCGGAGGAAGTGGTAGAAGAACTCGCCGCCACCGACCCCGCCACCGCGCGCATCTACGAATCCTGGCGCGATTTCCGCGAAGGCGTCATGAACTACCGCGACATCGCCGAAGAAGCCTTCATCGAAGCCCGCCGCCTGCCGGCGAATTAGCAGTTCTCGCGAAGTCGCTATCGCAGCATTTCCGGCAGTATGGTCGCGAGGCCAGGCTGGAGCGCGAGCAGCAGCAGGATTCCCAGTTGCATGAGCACGAAAGGGATCGCGCCGCGGTAGATCGCGCCGGTGGGGAGGTCGTCCGGGGCCACGCTGCGCAGGTAGAACAGGGAGAAGCCGAAGGGCGGGGTTAGGAAGGAGGTTTGCAGGTTGACGCAGATCATCACGCCGAGCCAGATCGGGTCGACTCCCAGGCCAAGCAGCGCCGGCCCGACCATGGGCACGACCAGGAAGGTGATCTCGATGAAGTCGAGAATGAAGCCGAGCAGGAAAATCACGAGCATGACGATCAGGGTGGCCGGGAATGCGCCCCCCGGAAGCGCGGCAAAGATTTCCTCGATCAGTTGTTCTCCGCCAAAACCGCGAAACACCGAGGAGAAGATCGTGGCGCCCACCAGAATCAGATAGACCATCGAAGTAATCCGCACGGTTTCCAGCGACACATTGCGCAGCACTTCCAGATTCAGCTTGCGGCGGCCAAGGGCGAGCAGGGCCGCTCCCGCCGCGCCAACTCCCGCCGCTTCGGTTGGCGTGGCAAGGCCGAACAGAATCGAACCGAGCACGGCGATCATCAGCAGAATCGGTGGCAGCAGGCCGCTGATCAGGCGCGGCGCTGAAGCCTCGCCGCTCTGCCGCTCCATTGGCGGCGCGGCCCCGGGGTTGAGGCGGGCCACCAGTGCGATGTAGCCGGCATAGGCGAATACGAGCAAGAGGCCGGGTGCCACGGCCCCGGCGAAGAGGTCGCCGATGGAGATGAAGTCCGGCGCGAAAGCCCCGGCATCGAGTTGTGATTGCTGGTAGGCGTTGCTGATGACTTCGCCGAGGAGAATCAGGCAAATCGAAGGCGGAATGATCTGGCCGAGGGTGCCGGTGGCACAGATGGCGCCGGTGGCCAGGGAAGGCCGGTAACCCGCCTTGAGCATGGACGGCAGGGACAGTATGCCCATGGTGACCACCGTGGCGCCCACAATGCCGGTGCTTGCCGCAAGCAGCATTCCCACCAGCACCACCGAAATGCCAAGCCCGCCGGGAAGTCCGGCGAAAACCGACTCCATGTTCCGCAGCAACTCCTCGGCGATGCGCGATTGTTGCAGCATCGTGCCCATGAAGACGAACAAGGGCACGGCGTACAGGTTCTGATTGACGAAGATGCCGAAGATGCGGTTCGGAATCAGGCCGAGAAACGCCTCGTCGAACACCCCGGCGGCAAGGCCAAGCCCGGCGAACAGCAGCGAAACTCCCGACAATGTCAGCGCCACTGGGTAGCCCGCCAGCAGAAACAGGCAGACCACGAGGAAAAGCAGCAGCGGCAGCAGCTCGATCACCGGCGGAATTGCTCCAGCGAGCGCAGGAATTCAGCGATTCCCTGCAGCAATAGAAGGCCGGCGAGGACGGGAATCAGGGTTTTGAGCAAAAACACAAAGGGCAGCCCGCTGGATTCCGGCGAGCCTTCGAGACTGCTCCAGGAAAGCGCCACATAGTCCCAGCTCGCCCAGATAATGAATACCCCGGTAACGCCGAGGAACAGCACCGCGCCGATCATGTCCACCAGGGCCTTCCATTTGGCGCCGAGACGATTGTAGAAGAAGTCCACCCGCGCATGGCCCCGGGCTTTCAGGGTGTAGGCGGCGCCAAAGGCGAACAGCGCCGAGTTGATATAGATCACCGATTCCTGCAAGCCGATATGGCCGATGCTGAACAGGTAGCGCAGGGATACGATCAGCAACACCACCAGCACTTCGGCCACCGCCAGCCAGCAGATGATGCGGCCCGTGCGTTCGCTGAAAGCGTCGATGGCGGCGATGACCGCGGCGGTTTTTCCGATCATGGCTTCATCCCATGTACCACACCCGCAGCAATTGCCAGGTCAGCACGAGCACCGCGGCGGAAAGCCCGAGCATTGCCAGCCCCAGCACCCGGAGCAGGCCCCGCTGCATGCCGCGGGCCAGCCGGCGTCGCCAGGCCATATCCCGTGTGGCCCGGGGCGGAACCGACTCGAACAGGCGGCCAAAACTCAGCAGCGTCAGCGACCAGCACAACGCCACCACGCCCGGCATGAGCCAGCGGTCGTCGGCCAGCCAGGGGTTGGAAACCGCGCTAGCCGCCACGATCATCAAAGACGCCGCCACGAGCAGCAACCAGAGCCAGCGCGCCCGCTGCACCGTTACGGCGATTCGTCCCAGCCGATCAATCATGGATTCCACCCTGCAATCATGGGCAAGCTTAGCAAGCCCACAAGGATTTGACGCTCATGTATCATGTGATTTTTCCAAGTATGTCAACAAGAGAGCGCAACCGATGCTTACCGTCGTTTCTCCCGCCAAAACCCTGGATTTTGAAAGCCGCGTGGCGACGCGCAAGTGCTCCCAGCCAAAGTTTCTGGAGCAGGCTTCCCGCCTCGTGGAACACATGCGGACCCTCGACCCGGGGGATCTGTCGGACCTGATGGACATCAGCCCGGATCTGGCGGAACTCAACTGGCGGCGCTACGCCGCCTGGCGGGCGCCTTTCACCCTGCGCAATGCCCGGCAGGCGGTTTTCGCCTTTCGCGGCGATGTGTATCTGGGCCTGCGGGCGGAACAATTCGGCACCGCCGAGCTGAACTTCGCGCAAAAGCACCTGCGGATCCTGTCCGGCCTGTATGGCGTGTTGCGCCCGCTCGACCTGATCCAGCCCTACCGGCTGGAAATGGGCCGGCAGGTTGCCGTGGACGGCGCCGCCAGCCTGTACGAATTCTGGAGGGAAACCCTGGCGCATTCCCTCAACGAAGACCTCGCCGCCCAGCCGCAAAAGCGAAAAGTGCTGGTCAATCTCGCTTCCAATGAGTACTTCCAGTCCATCGATACCGGGGCGCTTGCCGCTGATGTCATCACGCCGGTTTTCAAGGACCAGACCGGCCGCGGCGATTACCGCGTTCTCAGCTTCATGGCGAAACGCGCCCGGGGCGAAATGGCGGCCTGGATCATCCGCAACCGCATCAATGCCGTTCCTGCCCTGAAGAAATTCGACGCAAGCGGTTATCGCCACAGCGAAGCGGAATCCTCCAGAGAGCGGCTGGTGTTCCTGCGCGAACGCAGGAGCTGACCCGCGCCGGAGCCATGCAAGACCTGCCTTTCAGCCAGGCCTGCGAGAACAACAAGGGCCCGATTCTTGCGGTGCTGCAACAGCATCTGGGCGACACCGGCTCCCTGCTCGAAATCGGCGCCGGTACCGGCCAGCATGCCGAATATATGGCCGGGCGCTTTCCGGGCATGAACTGGCAGACTTCGGACACCGCGGCGAATTTGTCCATACTGCGACCGCGCGTCAGCCGGGCCGGCCTGCCGGCGCCGATCGCGGTCGACGTGAATGCGGCTGACTGGAACTGCGGGCGCTTCGAGGCGGTTTTCTGCGCCAATATGCTGCATATCATCGCCGCGACATCGGTGGAGAATTTCTTCCTGGGGCTGGGTCCCCATCTGCTTCCCGGTGGCCTGTTACTGGTGTACGGCCCCTTCCGCTACCGCAATGCCTACACCTCCCCAAGCAACGCCCGTTTCGACCACTGGCTGCGGCAACGCGACCCGCTCAGCGGCATCCGCGATTTCGAGTGGGTCAATCGACTGGCGGAAGATGCCGCCCTGGCGCTGCTGGAAGACCATGCCATGCCCGCCAATAATCAGTTGCTGGTCTGGAAAAAGGAAGCGGGGGGCTGAAATTTTCAAGGAACGTCAGGGCATCAAGAGCGTATGGGACACAGCAGCGGAATGCGCCGCTTGCCGTGCTTTCGGCATAGGGAACCATATCCATAGCCTCTGGGAGTCCGTTTGCCATATATATGGCTACTTTGATATGGTCGTGCCGTATCAGCCAGCAAGCAAGCCTGATGAAAACCACTCTGAACCTCAATGACAAGGTCCTGCTACAGGCGAAGGAATTTGCCAGAAAGCAGGGGGTAACGCTCACCAGCTTCGTTGAGGACGCCCTGCGGGCGAAGCTCATGCCGGCCGCCAGGTCTGCCGGGGGCTTCCGATTTGACCCGCCCATCGTTCGCGGCGCCAGGCCGCCGGCGGTGGATGTGGCGGACCGCAATGAACTGTACGATTTTCTGGACCGGGAATGATCGCGGTCGATACCAATATCCTCGTCTACGCCCATCGCGCGGAGAGTCCTTTCCATGCCACGGCGTTGCGGCAACTGACGAATCTTGCCGAGGGAACGCGGCAATGGGCGATTCCGGTGTTCTGCGCGGCTGAGTTCCTGCGTGTCGTCACCCATCCGCGAATCTGCGCGCCACCGTCCACCATGTAAAGACGCACTGGGCTTCATCCACGAGCTTATGGCGGCGCCCGCGTGCCGCATCGCCCTCCCCGACGAAGCATTCATTGACGAGTTTGAATCATGCCTTCACCAGGGCAATGCCAAAGGCAACCTGGTCTTCGATGCACAAATCGCCGCCCTGTGCCGGCAAAAGGGCATTGAGACCCTGCTCACCCGGGATCGCGATTTCACCCGATTCCCGAATCTGCGGGTACTGCCCCTGAGCCTGGGAATCAATTGATTTGCCGCCTAATACTTCCAATCCTCGTGAACCAGGGGCGCGCGGTTCCTGAACCTTCGCGTCAACCTTTGGTTCCCAAGTTTCAAGCACATGGTGTCGCGAAGCCATCCAGGGGCCTACAATGCGGTAAATTCGCGCCAAGGTTTCAGCCGGGAAAGAAGGCATGGGCAGCGAGGAACCGGGCAAGAAATTTTGGCTGGGTCCGATTCACGGAGATCCAACGCTACCTTGCAATGTAAAGCGCCGCCAAAGGCGCTGGGCATCGGCTCGTGAAAACCTTTCGAGACCATCGGCTGCGCGATTACGAAGCGCCCATGGATTGCGTCCTGCTGCTCAACGACATCGGCGAGTTCAAGGACAAACAGGACGCTTTCGTCGGCGCTTTGCCAGTCCACCAGCGGTGGCGCGAAGCCGAACACGCCCCCACACACTGGTTCAGCTTCTTTTTCGCCACTATTCGCCGCGCCTGCTCGGAACTCGAAAAACGATTGCGCGAATGAAGGCGCGGCAGCCCACCGGGAGCCGCCGGCCAACTGATCTCGTGGAGAAATGGATTGCTCGTGAAAACCGAAGATATACTGACCACAGTGTGCAAACTGGAAGAAACCGACATGACCCGCTACGCGATCGGCCTTGACCTCGCTTGGGCTTACAAGTCAAGGGGAACAGTGAATGAATCCGGGATTGTCATGCTCGACCCTGTTGGGAACGTCACAAAAGCTGGCTGGACTGTGGGGATTGACGATATCTTCACCTGGCTCGAGAACCATGCCCCGTTAGACGTTCTGCTTTTCGTCGATGCGCCGTTGGTTGTTAACAATAGAACTGGTCAGCGCCACTGCGAAAAGCAGATCGGTCAACGATATGGGCGCTGGAAGGTATCCGCCAACTCGACTAATTTACAGTCAGCTCATCTCGCCGGAGTCAAGCTCCTGGAGCGCCTTAGCGAATGCGGGTGGATGTACCACGGCGGGTACGGCGGCACACCCGATGGTCCGGGTAAGTTTGTTAGTGAATGCTACCCATACAACACAATTGTTGGGGCTCACGAACTTGGGTACGAGAAGGAACGTCCTCGTTATAAACGCAAACCGCGTCGCATGTCAGAAGCAGAATTTCGCCCGCTGCGAAACGCTGAGTGCGATATGCTGATTCGTCTTGTGAATAGTCTTCAGGACAAGGATCCGCCGATGAATCTTTTAACTCACCCCGATACGCGCCGATTAGTTGAGGAGCCGTCGCCGAACGAACGGAAGGACTACAAACATCGCGAAGACTTGCTCGAAGCTGCGCTTTGCGCTTGGACCGCAGCGCTTTGGAATCGATGGGGCGAAGCTCCGTGCCAGGTCCTCGGGTTCGACGAAACACATTCTGATGGCCTGCAAGCGACCATCATCGCACCCGCACGACTCAAGCAACGACTGGAGTAGGCGCACCGGTGAATCAACGGGGGCAAGTTTCAGACCAATCCGCAACGGAATCAGCCCGGCCCGGGGCATCCCCGGGCCGGGGGTCAATCAGACATTGCCCGCGAGTGACCGGTCGAGGGTGAACTCGCGGTCGCCGATGGGCAGTTCGCGGATGCGTTGGCCGGTGAGGATGTAGATGGCGTTGGCCACCGCGGCGGCTACGGGCGGCGTTGCCGGTTCGCCGAGGCCACCCGGAGGGTTGCCGGATTCCACCAGATGCACGACGATTTCCGGGGTGGTGGCCATGCGCAGCATTTCGTAGTCGGGGAAATTGCCTTGCACCACCTGGCCGTTTTCGATGGTGATCGCGCCGTGGAGCGCCGCGGTGAGGCCGAAGACGATGCCGCTTTCGATCTGGGCTTCGGCGCCGTCCGGATTGACCGCCCAGCCGCAGTCCATGGCGCAGGTGATCTTGTGTACGACGGCGCGACCGTCTTCGCCGATGGAGACTTCGGCGACCTGGGCGGCGATGCTGCCGAAGCTTTCCTGCACCGCGAGCCCGAGGGCGTGGCCTTCGGGCAGTCCGCTGCCGTAGCCCGCGGCTTCTGCGGCGACCCGCAACACGTTGCGGTGGCGTGGATGTTCCTGCAGCAGATCCATGCGCAACTGGTAGGGATTGACTCCCGCCCGGTGGGCGATTTCATCGATGAAGGACTCAATGAAGAAGGTCTGCTGGGAATGGTCCACGCTGCGCCAGGAAGCGATGGGCACGTGGGTTTCCACGTCCACCACCCGGATCGACTGGTTCGGAATCGCATACGGAATATGCGCCGCGCCGGGAACCTGGATGGGGCCTGTGAAGCGGTTGCGCCAGGCGGTCACCCGGCCTTCGCCGTCGAAGGCGGCGCGGAAGTTGCTGTGCACCGCGGGCCGGTAGTAGTCTTGGCGCATGTCCTCCTCGCGGGTGAGGATGGTCTTGACGGGGACGTCGAACTCTTTGGCGATGAGCGCGGCGTGATCGATCACGTTCCAAGTGAAGGGCAGACGCCGGCCGAAACCGCCGCCGAGATAGCTGTGGTGGAAGGTGACGTCGTCTTCCCGCAGCCCGGCGCTTGAGGCGGCCCGGGCCTTGATGGCCAGGGCGTCCTGGGTGCTGGTCCATAGCTCGCCCCGGTCGCCCTGGATGTGCATGGTGCTGTTCATCGGCTCCATGGCGGCGTGGGCGAGATAGGGCACGCGGTAGCTTGCTTCGAGTACGTCGCCGGCTGCTTCGAGGGCGGCGTCGGCGTCGCCGGATTCGAAATCCTCCGAGCCGTTGTCGCTCGCCAACGCCGCGTCGAACCGCTCCGCCAGCATCGCGCTGGAAACGTTGTCGTTCTCGGTGGCTTCGAATTGCGCGTCAACGAGTTCCAGGGCCTGTTTGGCGCGCCAGTAGTTGTCGGCCACCACGGCGTAGCCGTCTTCGAGTTCGACGACTCTTTGCACGCCGCGCTGGGCGAGTGCTTCCGCGGCGTCCACCGAGATCAGCTTCGCGCCGAACACCGGCGCGAGGCGCAGGGCGGCGTAGAGCATGTCTTCGCTGTGGGCGTCGATGCCGTAGGGAGCGCTGCCGTCGACCTTGGGCGGAATATCGCGCCGGGAGATGGCCTTGCCCATGATGTTGAAT